>CALDHF010000255.1 GCA_937941595.1 uncultured Acaryochloris sp.
TGATTGCGAACCACTGGGTCGGACGACGGCATGGCGACGAGAGACACCACCATAAAGATTGGAGTCAATAATGACTTGGCAATCCGCCGTTCGCCCGATAGCCGTTTCATCGGTTGCGGATAAAGCGTAACAAGACTGCGAGGCGTCAACCCCCGCTTGCACCGAAAGGAGTCTGAGTAAACCACTCTGCTGATAGTTCCCCATAGATTTAGCCTTGTCTACCTATTTCTAATTCTCATTATTGCGTTAATCACAGTACTGCAAATACTTTTGCCAATATTATGGCTGAGCCATCTTTAGAGATGACAGCACAGTCCATTGCTCCCCAAGCTCCGTTATCTATAGCCTGTATTGGCCTGCGATCGCGGTGACAATCATCACGCCCCCGCCGCCCTCCGTCACTCTCTAACACCATGACAGTCCTTAAAACAATTGGTACCTTATCCTTCCAGCAGCAAGATCCTGCATATTAATAGGGAATACTGTTCCTGCAACCACAGGTACCCATCAGCCGGCAAAAAGTCTCATGAGTGAATTGACACTCCAATGGTCAGAACTTGGCCAAACTAAAACTCAAATCTTGCGTGATCAACAACCCAGCAAACAACCAGGCAAGATCCGACTAGGACGCGATCCAGCCTTGTGTGACATTATTTTTCAAGAACGATCCGTCTCGGGATTGCATGTAGAAATCTTTTTCCAGCCTCAGGCCCAGCAATTTTTTATTCGCAATCTTCGCTTGCAAAATCCTCCTCTCGTTGATGGCACCCTCCTCAAACAAGGAGATTTACCTTTACGGGCGGGCAGTCGGCTCAAGCTCGGGCGCGTCGATCTCAATATCACAGCCATGACCCTTACCCCCACTAGCACCCCTCCGGCTTTTCCCAAGAGCGGTCCACCCTCAACGGCAGCCTATGGGTTACAGTGCCCCCAATGTCATCATGTTGCGGCCTATAGCAATGACGCCATCAAACAAGACTGCCCCATGTGTGGTCATTCCATGGCCACATCCAACACCGTATTTATAGGCAAGCCTTGAGGATGAGGGAACCATGAGCACCATCCCAGGGCAAATACGGCTGAGCTGGCAAGATCCAGTCACAGGCGAGCAAAAAAATCCGCTCTTAACCTGCCCGATTGCGTTTGGCCGTGAATTTGCTCGCATGCCAGCCGATCTCCAGGGGCAGCGGGTCGCCCGCATTGTCCTCAATAGCAGTCAAGTCTCTCGGTATCACACCCTGATTGAGTGGGTGCAGGGCCATATTCAGGTGACCGATCAAAATAGTAGCAATGGCACTTGGGTCAATGGCGTCTTGCAACCCAGTTGCAATGTCAGCAGCGGCGATCTCATCAAAATTGGTCCTTATGAAATTGCATTGATGTTTACCCTGGATGGCAGGGGGCTACCCACCGCTGAAGCCAGTGAACAATCCATTATCCAGGTCCCTGAACCAGAAGCCGCTGCTGAGCCAGATGCTACACCTGTCAATGTCTTACCCCCAGCATTCCAAGCCCATCAAGTCGGGGTCCAAGACCTATACGCCACGCAACTGCCGATTGAAGAAATTGATTACTTGGCAGTGGGTGCTGGCTTAGGAAGCTTTATCTGGGTGAATTTCCTGCGGATATTTGGGGCTGCACCGCAACAAATCCGAGCCTTGGGCATTGCTGACCGTCCCTATGCTCGCTACCAAAGACTATGCCTGAACTCCCAGATCCCTCCCCACGAAAGATTACGCTCCAATTCAGATTCCTGTCCTGACAATATCTGGGGATGGCCCGGCTATGCTTTACGAGAAGCATGGCATGAGTTTAATAAAGGCAAAACCAAGGCGGCCTGGCACTATCTATGGCAGGTCTTTGCCGAACCGACCTTCGCCCAAACCTATACTCCAAGGGCAGGCAATGTCTTTGCCTCCATTGACCGCGAAGCCGTTAGAATTGGCTGGCCGCAAATCTATCGCTTTGGCAGGGTGCGGGCCATTCGCCAGACTAATGATGGTCGCTATGCCATCGCCTATTCTCCCGGGCGACGACAAACAGCCTTTGTCATTGCTCGTCACGTGCATTTAGCCACGGGCTACCCTGTCTTGCAGTTCTTGCCCGATCTCAAAGCCTATCGAGAGCAAACCCGTGATTTTAAATCCGTAGTCAATGCTTACGAAGACCATAACCACGTTTACGAAACCTTAGAACGTCAAGGCGGAACGGTGATTCTCCGAGGTCGGGGCATTGTCGCCTCCCGAATTATTCAGCGTTTGCATGAGGCCCGACACCGCAATCCCCATATCTCTATCTTGCATCTCATGCGGTCTCCCAAACCCCAAGGCAATCGCTTTGGCAAAGCCCAACGGCTCGTCGATAATCACTTTGAATTTCAGCCTTTTAATTGGCCAAAAGCCTGTTGGGGCGGCACCTTACGGGAAGTGTTAGAACAAGCCACCCCTGACCAGCGCACCAACCTATTAGCAGACTGGGGCGGCACCACCACTGCCGACCGCCTAGACTGGAAACAACTGGTGCAGACAGGACTGGATCAAGGATGGTACCAAATTACCTTTGGTGAAGTCACCCGAGTCGTGCCCAATGCCCAAGCCCGCCCCACAACCTACATCCAAGAACAAGGACCGCGCGGTGAAATCCAGCTCGAAGCGGACTTTATTATTGACGCGACGGGACTCGATAGCAAAGTCAAAACCAGCCCGTTACTTAATGATTTAGTCACCCATTACAATTTGCCCTTAAATCCGGCGGGTCGGCTGGCCGTTACCAACGATTTTGAGCTGCTAGAAATGCGTAATCAGCAGGGTCGTATGTATGGTGCTGGTGCCATCACTTTCGGTGGCCCCTATGCCGCTGTCGATAGTTTCTTGGGACTGCAATACACTGCCCTACAAGCAGTCGATGGATTAGTGGCAGCCCGAGCCCCTAATCTGCATCGCCTCAATGGTCTGAACTCATTGAGGCAATGGCTGAAATGGGCCCAGAATCAAGCACCTTAACTATGCTCAAACAATGACACCCACCCTCCTTGGCCGCTGGCAAACTCGACTCCTGCTCATGGAAACCGTGGGCTTGGTGATTACCCTGCTCTTTTGTGGAGGGTTCTTTGGGAACGAAGAAAATGCTATCTTCTTCTGGTTACTGCAATATATCGTCGTTTTTGGCCTGGGTTGGGACTACCTGTATATTCAAATTCAAAACTTCCGCTGGGACCAAGATTGGCCTGCGGCCCTGCAATGGCTAGCGGCCCTATGGGAAGGGTTATTTCTGATCTTATTAAGAGAAGTCGCCGCCATTGAATTGCCGGGAACAGAAGATTGGGATTCGGGCTTATTTATTGTTCACTACAGTTTTGTCTGGATAGCTATTTTCATAACCTCGCAAAGCTTGATGAGACTGATATTTCCCCGTTGGCGTTTTCGGGGCGGACAATGGCTATAAGCAGGACTGCAATGTTTTACAGGCAGTCCCCCAGGCCCGTGACCTATTTGACAATACTAATTTTCCTGTTTTTGTCGGGCCTTTCAGTACTTCGAATTTTCCTAGGTCTTTAGATCAAGGTTATTTTTATCTACAAAAATATTTTGCGAGGGATAATATTCTTGTCTATCAGTTCATCTGCCAGTTTTATTTAAGACAAAACCTTAATCATCTTTAACATAGACCTTTTTTTCTAGGAACAAGACAATGATTGTCTGCTTCCATAGAAGCTAGCCAAGACTAACAGAGTTTTTGGATAGATTCAGACATTCCAACGATTGAATCATCCAAAAACAATCAAAAAAAGAGAAAGTTGTTAAATTACTCACAAAATATCCAATCTCGCTGGGGTCTTACGGTTAGATTCCGAAGATATATTCATAGCGATTTTTATGAATTTTTTAATCAAAAATCGCCCTAAGCTAATACCTTCAAGTCATATTCAAAGGCTATAAGCCTTAAGGATCAGAGCCATAGTTCTATAAAAAAAGCTGGGAATTAGAGGATTGTGTATTTTTCAACCTTGACAAGCAATACACATTTATTTACACAGTATTTCTAGATTTAACTACTTCTCTCATGAATTCTCTGTATTTCCAGGGTTTTAGGCTGTGCAAGATCATGAAATCACCCCTTGGATTCCTTTCATTTGGTCTACGGAAAAATTTACGGTAAACTCTGTGTTTGTTGATGTCAAGAATCACACTATATTCTTGTGTCATACGGTGATATTGCAGAATAGGATTCATAAACCCATGGCTAAGAAGCAAAAGCAAGGGAAAGCGCCTTTAAGTGGGCAAGCCTTAGTAGACAAGGTTAAGCAACTCGAAGACTTGAGTCGTGAAGCCAAAGCGAAAGAATGCGGTTATTACACCCTCAATGAGGATGGGTCTGAGCGCATTAGCATGATGAAATTTCTCAACGCTTTGATTGATGCGGAAGGTGTTGAATTAGATGGCAAAAACCACAATGGGAATGGTCGAGGTGGGCGCAATGCCAGTTATCGAATCAGCGTCCAGTCCAATGGAAATTTGCTGATTGGTTCTGCTTATACCAAACAAATGGAGCTGCACCCAGGTGACGAATTTGAAATTTCTTTAGGACGGAAACACATTCACCTCAAGCAAATTACAGACGAAGAATAAATGGGTTCAACTGTGACCACAAGATCTACAAAGGACATCACAGTTAAATTGTTTAGGGTCTAGCCGTTACTCCAGGGAATGTAGCACCATTGACTGGTTCTGAGTCATCCACTCATCATGGCAACTAGGGCCTGGCATAAACGAGCCAATAAGCCCTCGACACTGCTAGGGTGATGAGGTGCAAGGAGCCAGATCCCAATGGTGCTTAAACAAAATCGATATTTGCAGGTGTTATATCGAGGGGCAGTCTATCTGCTGTTGATCGGTATTGCCTTGATGATGCTGCTGCCGCTGCTCTGGCTAGTCAGTACTGCCTTTAAGGGGCCGTTGGATAATATTTTTCCAGTCTCAGCCTCTCAAGAATTATCGCCGTTAGAAACTATTGTCTTTTTCCTCAAACAGCTCTTTCCCCGCCATCCCACTTGGCAGAATTTTACTTCAGTGTGGGAACAACAGCCCTTTGGCCAGTATTTCCTGAATAGTCTCTTGGTATCGTCTCTGACCGTTACCCTCAATGTCTTGTTTAGCTCTCTCGCCGCTTACCCATTGGCTAGACTCGATTTTGCGGGCAAAGATTTAGTCTTTGCAGTAGTGATCTCCACGATTATGATTCCCTTTCAAATTGTGATGATTCCGCTTTATGTCCTCGCTGTTGAGTTAGGTCTCAAGAATACCTATTTGGGCGTGATTTTTCCTGCGATCGCATCTGCGTTTGGCATTTTTTTATTGCGACAAGCATTTCAAAGCGTCCCCAAAGAACTAGAAGAAGCCGCCCGTATCGATGGTTGCTCAGAACTAGGAATCTGGTGGCATATCATGCTGCCTTCCGTCCGCCCGGCCCTCGTTACCCTAGCTATTTTTGTGTTTATCGGCTCATGGGGAGAGTTCTTATGGCCGCTGATTATCCTCGATCAGCCCGAATACTACACACTACCGTTGGCCGTCTCTAATTTATTTAGCGCCTTT
>CALDHF010000256.1 GCA_937941595.1 uncultured Acaryochloris sp.
GGCCATCGAGAGTAGTCCCGTCACTCGTAGCTCAGGATCTTGGACCGCCTGCCACCAGTTTTTCAAGCGGTCTAGAGCCTCCGGTTGTCGGGATTCACCTAACACCAGGGCTACGAGTTCTTGCACTTGACGATTTGGATCATCCAGAAACGCGGACACAAACGCCATAGACTGCTGGGGAGCCAACTTCAGGAGCGCAGCTAAATATTCCGACAGTACTTGGGGTTCGTCGCCCATCTTGGCCCGCAGTCTGAGTAAAGGGATGCCTTGGGGATTATCGCTGTAGCCAATGGCTCTAGCGGCTACCATCCGGGCAGGGCCTTCTGGGTCTGCGAGTAAATCGGCTAGCTCTGTCATCA
Organism: uncultured Acaryochloris sp.; assembly: GCA_937941595.1. GTDB lineage: Bacteria > Cyanobacteriota > Cyanobacteriia > Thermosynechococcales > Thermosynechococcaceae > Acaryochloris. The sequence goes on from CALDHF010000256.1 coordinate 360, forward strand.
CCTCTGTATACTGCATGCGCACTAACCCTAAGGCACAATTCCCCCGGAGGATGGCCGCAGTATCGACGGACCCACCCCAGACTGGCTCTATCTGCACATGCCGAATCCCTTGCAAAAAAAGTGTGTGATTGTGGGAGTTCAGGCGGTATAGGGTATCGGCAATGGCTGCTTTGGCCAGACAGTTGGGATCGCTTTTAACTGGCTTGCACATCAACCGAGTAAAGGCATCGGCTAACTCGGCTTTTAATTCCGTCAACTCTCGCTTGGCGATGAGTCGGGCTGTTTGGGTAATGGCAGCAGCCTGGGTACTTTGCAGAATCTGTCGCCATTGCTCTAGCGATTCTGGTGTGATCGGTGCATCACGCAGCTCAGCTAGGAGAAGCTGGGTCTGTTCTAATTTGCGTGATTTGGCCATGGTCTTAAGGGTAAATGTTGAATACTATGCCCCAAGGTGATGAAGGCAGGGCGCAGAACTATTTAAGCGTAATAGGTGTTGTGCATGCGATCGCAATACGATACCAAGTTCCCCAATTCCACAGCCTTATCTCTCAAGGGTGAGATCAGGGTGTCACTGAGGATATTCGCGAGACAACTGTAGGCGGAAGCGTCCAGTGTTGTGGGCTGATCCCCCATAAAGTAGGGTTTATCGTGCAAAAAATCTGAGAGGGCTTGGATATCCAAGGCCGCAATCTGATAAATTTCTGATTCGGTGTGCCTGCCCATGCCATGCCCTTTGAGGCTCTGGGTAACGGTGTTGCGAGCAATTTTAGGTACTAAGAGGTGGAGTGGGAAGGGTAACTCTGAGAAATAGACGTCTTTAGTCTTCGGCCAATTTTCCTCGTTAATCCAGCGACTATAGACCAGTGCCCAATAGAGGTTTTCTTCGATTAGTCGTCGCATTGCGAGTGCGATCGCAGCCTCGGCCGGACTCAAATGCCCATCCAGCGGATCACCATAGGTCGTCTTCAGGTATTCGATGATCAGATTAGAGTCAGCAATAATCTGACCTTTGTCTTCAATGTAAGGAAGCTTGCCTTTGGGTGCTTTTTTGAGAACATCAGCACTGGTATCGACCTGATAGTCTAAATGCGTCATCCGACAATAGGTTTCTAGCTTCATGCAAAACGGGCTGGCATTGGGCAACCCCCAGGCAGGCTCAAACTGGTAAAGCGTCAGCATATGGGTTCCTTAAATTAGAGTATTGGGCAGGACAACAGAACAGAGTAATGAGAGTGCAAATGGAGTGGTGGTGATGTTGGGATGATGCCAACCCCACCTAGAAAGAGTGAAAAGCGGGTGGGTATTTTGCTTAGATCGATAGGTATGGGTGAAGGTGATTGATGATTCACTAAGACTGATATAAATAGTACATAATTACTATTTATTAATCAAGAGGGTAATTTTGTGAGTACGCAGCTAGCGATACTGTGAAAGCGTCCACATGCAGCTACCCACGAATATAAGGTAATGTCGTACATCTGGAGGTGATCAAAAACCTGCACTCTAGATGCAGCAATGGATATAGTGAGGAGTATGTGCCATGCAATGTCTGGCTTTCGCTTTAGAATGCATGCTGGTAAGGGTGAGCAAGAGAGGACAACTCCCCAACGAGATGGCAAGAAGGATTGGCCTGGGTTGCCCAAAACTGCATCGTTGAGCGGAGATATATATGTCGACTCCAAAATACATCTTTACTGAGACTCAATATGCTCAAGAGTTAGAACGACTCCGAGCCATTGAGAAAATCTTCGATCCAACTAGCTGTCAACGGTTGAAATCAACGGGCCTAACGAGTAACTGGAGGTGCTTGGAAGTTGGAGCAGGAGCAGGGTCGATTACGCAATGGATGGCAGGCAGAGTCGGCGAGAAAGGCCAGGTGATTGCGGTTGATCTTGATACGCGATTTGTCGCCACTCTGGCGTCTAGTAATGTTGAGGTCTTGGAAGGTAATATCCAGCACCTCCCCCTTGAACATCATTCGTTCGATCTGGTGCATACCCGCTATGTTTTGGTCCATAATCCCGATGCTCATGCAGTGTTACCGAGGTTGTTGGATTTAGTGAAACCGGGTGGATGGATTGTCTTGGAAGAACCCGACTTTGCGGCTGCTCGGACGATTGCAGGTGAGGACTCTGCTTGTCAGTCTGTGAATAAGGTGAATCAGGCTATTTTGCAGATGTTTACGGCGAGAGGGATGGATTACAGCCTTGGCGTTAAGTTGCCCGCCCTATTACAAACCTATGACTTACAGCCTTTCTCTGTAGAGGTTGATACTCATCTATCTCACGGTGCTTCGGACATTGCCACCATGATGAAAATGTCTACTGTGCAACTGGCGGAGAAATATATTGCAACGGGTGCAGCCACCCAGGCAGATATTGATAATTATGGCCGATTTGCAGAGAATCAAAAGGCATGGGCTATTTATTATGCGACGGTAGGCGTGATTGCTCAAAAAAAGCTTGAACCTGGATTAAAATAAGCTGACCCTAGCTAATCTGGTCATAATGACCCCCAATGGCAAAGATGTAGATGTAGTGATCATCAAATCGGTAAACGACTCTATCCTTTTGCGATAGTCTTCGAGACCACAGACCAGAGAGATTATGTTTCAGAGGTTCTGGCTTGCCAAGTCCTGAGCTAGGATCGCCTCGCAGCATTTCTTTGAGAATCTTACAAAGATTCTTATGCAGTTTCTTGTCTTGCTCTCTCAATTTTTCATAGGCACGCCAGGTATTACCTTCAAACACTAAAGATCTCATCTATCTCCTCGGCAGAAGGTGTATAGCCTTGCATGTTCTGATGAGTAGTAAAGGAGTCAGAAATCTGCTGCATTAAGTCACTGCTTTGCAAGATATGTAGTGTTTCTTGCTCTCGCTCCCAGTCTTCGGCGCTGACAACTACAAAATCTGCTCCGTTGCGGCGAGTCACTTTTAGTGGATTGTGCTGGCTGATCACTTTCTCCACGTATTCTTTTAGCATTGCTCGGAATTGGTTGACGCTGACACTTTCCATTAGTCTTGAGTTGCGAACGTACGGCATTACGGTACATTCTAGATGATGCTAAGTCAGTCTGAGAAGGTTTTGGGTGATGACTGCTAGGCTAGGGCCAAGAACTTCTGAAGGATAGTTGTCGAAATGAACGGTCCGGTTGGGGAGATTGCGGGAAAAGGTGCGCAAGGTGCAATAGCAAAAGTTGGCGCATCTATCCTTGAGAAGTTAGTCGACAAAGGCGTTGAATTTGTTAAAGATCGGCAAGCTGGGGCTGATTTGTTTCTTCATTATGAGAATAAATATTTAGAGCGATACGGCATCGTCAGATTACTGGGGATGCGGCAAGAGCTGGCCTTAGATCAGGTCTACACTGGCGTCAGGATTTTAGATGATGTCAGCATCCGTCAGTTTGAGTCTTTGGAGGCTTTAGAAGAGATCTATCGCGAAAGAGGTATCCGTCGCTTACAGCAAGCTGGATGTCGTGTGGATGAGGATGGCCAACCTGAAAACGGCATTCAAGTGGCGAATCAATATTCATGTTTGATGGTGCTGGGTGGCCCCGGGGCGGGTAAGTCCACCTTTTTACGGCGTATTGGTTTAGCAGCGGCTAGGGGCGAAGCTCAATTCTTTGAGCATGACTGCATTCCTGTAATGCTGGAGCTGAAGCAGCTTAAAGAACCCCAAGTTGATCTGCAAGCTGCGGTTGCCCAAGAGTTTGCAAATGTAGGGTTTGATTTTTCCCAGACATTTGTAGAAGAAGCTCTAAAGCAGGGAAAGCTTCTGGTTTTGTTTGATGGCTTAGATGAAGTTCCTAAAGCCAATCAAGATCAGGTGATTGATGCGATTCAAAACTTTGTCAATCGCTACGGTAATAATCGCTTTATGGCCTCCTGCCGAGTGGCAGCGTATCGCAGTAGTTTCCAAAACTTTACTGAAATTGAACTAGCCGACTTTGATAATAAGCAGATTCAACAGTTTATCTATAACTGGTTCACGACGGATGTAGATCAAGCAAATAAGACAGCAGAGCAGTGTTGGAATTTGCTGAATGAGAATAGTCAAAAATCGGCGAAGGAGTTAGCCCAGACGCCTTTACTGCTGACGTTTTTATGTATCTACTACGATAAAAAGCAGAGTTTTGCAGCTCACCGAGCGACTCTATACCGGACGGCCTTAGATATTTTGCTGGAAGAATGGGCAGCGGAGAAACGAATCCGGCATGAACCTGTTTATGAAGGGTTGAATACCGAACTAGAGAAAGTGATGCTGGCTGAGATTGCCTACGAAGGGTT
>CALDHF010000257.1 GCA_937941595.1 uncultured Acaryochloris sp.
TACAAAGCGTTTTAACCATGACCTCGGTACAACCCCACAAAAAAGCCAAAGGCCTCAAATCGACCAGCCCTCGACCCGCCAAGGAACTCTGTAGTGAGTGTGGTCTTTGTGACACCTACTATATCCACTACGTCAAAGAAGCCTGTGCGTTTTTGAACCAACAGGTCGCAGAGTTGGAAGAAAAAGCCCACGGCCGCAGCCGAGACCTAGACAACGAGGATGACTGGTACTTCGGGGTCAGCAACCAAATGCTGACAGCCCGTAAAATTGATCCGATTCCCGGCGCCCAATGGACCGGAATTGTCAGCACCATTGGTATGGAGATGCTGAAGCAGGGGAAAGTCGATGGCGTAGTTTGTATCCAAAACACGGACGAAGATCGCTTTCAGCCCAAGCCCATTATTGCGACAACCCCTGAAGAAGTCTTAGCTGCTCGGGTGAATAAACCAACCTTATCCCCGAACCTATCGGTGCTGGAGCAGATCGAGCAGTCGGGATTGAAGCGTCTTTGTGTTATTGGTGTGGGGTGTCAAACCCAAGCGCTGCGATCTGTACAGGATAGTTTGGGCTTAGAAAAGCTCTATGTTCTGGGGACGCCTTGTGTAGACAACGTCAACCGGGCCGGACTGCAGAAGTTTTTAGAAACCACAAGTCGTTCGCCAGAAACGGTGGTGCAGTATGAATTCATGCAGGACTTTCGGGTCCATTTTAAACATGAAGACGGCTCGACCGAAATGGTGCCCTTCTTTGGCCTCAAAACCGATAAGCTCAAGGATATCTTTGCCCCCTCCTGCCTGAGCTGTTTTGACTACACCAATTCTCTAGCGGACTTGGTGGTGGGCTATATGGGCTCTCCCTACGGTTGGCAGTGGCTGGTCGTTCGCAATGAGACGGGCCAAGAGATGCTGGATCTAGTGATGGATCAGTTGGAAACTCAGCCTGTGATCGCTGAAGGCGATCGCCATGCTGCGGTCCAAAATAGCATTCCTGCTTATGACAAAGGCGTGACCCTGCCCATGTGGGCTGCGAAACTGATGGGGGTGGTCATCGACAAAATTGGTCCCCGAGGTTTAGAATATGCCCGGTTCTCGATTGATTCGCACTTCACCCGTAACTATCTGTATGTGAAGCGTAACTATCCCGATAAAGTAGATGCCCATGTGCCTGAGTACGCCAAGCGCATTGTCAGCCAATACGACTTACCGGATTAAATCTGATTTATGACCCGACCGTCTGACGCTCTATCTCAGTCTCCCAGTCTCAAAAACTTGGGTGGCTCCTTTCGCCTTGTGGGCTGGATTAGTTTCTGGATTCAAGCCGTTTTGGGCGTTGTGTCTGGTGGGTTAGTGTTGATGGCCTTTATTGCCAGCGTTAGTGATCGAAGCCAGGCTAGTAATCCTTTGGGTGGTCTAGGGTTATTGTTTACGGTTGGCGGTCTTCTGGCTATGGCGGTCAGCGCTTTCTGGAGTTTTCGGTATACCCGCTGGGGTCGAAGATTTTTAGCGCCAGCAGAGGCTTTTCCTTCAAAAGCGGAAACGTTGAAGTTCATCAAACTCGTTTTAGTGACTGATTTAGCTGGCATCTTGATTACATTCATTGCCGTGTTTGCATCCGTCGGTGTCAGTATTGGTAAGATTCTGGCAAATGGAGCAGTGTCGTTTCCTCAGAGTTCTAGACAGCTCGTCGAACCGATTGACCTCCTGTTAATCCAAGGTTGTGTCAATGTTTTGGCCGGACTTTTTGCAGGTGTCGTCGCTAGTTTATGGTTACTTCAGCGCACCACTCAGCAGCGCCCTTCCAGATAATTAACGATGTCTCTTTTAAACTCTGACTTACCGACTCTCATTCCAGAAATCTTCTGGGCCATTTTGGAAGACAAGATACCCGACGAGACCGTCAACCAGATGCTGTGGTATTACCTGGGATATCGGTATAACGACACAACGCAACAATGGGATCTGTCTCAGGTAGATGATCTATGGATAGAAGCCTATCCAAACCCTCCAGACTTTATTGGCAGTCGCCCCGCAACCATTAAACTAACCCGCTCGATCCCTAAAGAGAATAAGCAGCTTTTGAAAGAAGAATTAGGGTTTGGCGGTTATACCGTTGAGGAACTAAACCCGCGCCGGACCCGAAGAGCCACAGCAGTTAATTGGTTTTTGAATTATTTGAAGCAAACAAAAGATTAGTCTCAATCTAGATATCGCTCAACTAAATAACGTTCGAATGCTACACCTTGACGATCAACGACTTCTGTATCGTAAAGGCGAAAGCCAAGCTTTTGGAATAGTCCTAGACTAAACTCACTGGCTTCGGCATACAGCCTTTGCATGTCCTGCTTTTGAGCATAATCCAGCACAGATAGCATCAACCTAGAGCCAACGCCCTGACGAATACAGTCCTGTCGAACATAGGCCGATGTGATATGCCCTTCCTCACCAATCCCGGCAAATCCCAAAATCTCGGAGTCATCTACGGCCACAAAGGTGGTGACGTCCAGAATAAAGTGACGAAAATGGTCTGTATCCAATGCAAAAGAGGCCCACATTTTCGTTTGAGCCGGAGTGTAGTACTGAGGTGCATGGATTGATACTGTTTGGTAGCAAAGTTCGGAGAGTTCAGGTAAATCAGATGCAGTTGCCCGTCGAATCATCATGATGGTGACCAATACACGACCCGGAAATGCTCACAAACCAGCAGCATCTCGGGTGTGGGTTCTTTGCCAATATTGCTCAATTTCTGCCTTGTGCATATCTCAAATTGTTCGGGATGTTATTTTGAACTCATTGAGCAAAGGTCGAAAAACATGTCTGATGCTATCTACACCTAAGCACAAACAGCATTGCCAACAACAGGGATATGTAATACTGCCACAGATATTCTCTACTCAAACCTGCGATCACTTGGGTTCTCATCTAAGAAGCATTGCACAGACCGGGCCAGGAAGTAGACGGTTATTAATGTATGACTGGTGTCGAGAACTGGCAAAAAAGTTAAAAATTCATCCTGTGGTCTCTCCCTTGTTAGGGCCGCATCCTGTGATCAGTCAATGCACTTATTTTGATAAATCCTGGGGGCAGAATTGGTTAGTTGCTCTCCATCAAGATGTCAGTATCGCGGTTCAGCCTAATACCGCTGCTGATCGGTGGGGGATGACTGAGAAGGAAGGCATGGCCTTTGTGCAGCCTCCAGTGGATATTTTGGAACAACTGGTTGCCCTACGCGTTTATTTAGATGACTCCACGCCAGATAATGGGCCTCTAAAAGTAGTACCAGGTTCTCACCGATATGGTCGGTTGGAGGCCCCCAAAATAGCTCAGCTTCGAGACCAATTTGGTGAAGTCTTATGCCCAATACCTAAAGGTGGAGTATTAGTGATGAAACCCTTGATACTGCACGGCTCTATCAAGATGACCCTGCCTAAGCAACGTCGCGTATTGCACTTTCTTTGTGGGCCAAGCCACTTGTCCCATGGTCTTGTTTGGCATGAAGTTATTTAGCCTGAATTATACATGACATGTTCAAGAAATCTTCAAAAGCCTTACCAAATAATGTTTTTAGCGATCTATAACGTGCGACACTTTGATCTTTTTTAAGAATCGCTGAACTGCTTACCTGTTAGTGGTTTGGGAGGCTTTTTGTCGATTCTCACGAATAATGCAGGTTAGAGCGTGTCAGGTTTGACTGGATTGTGTGCAGTCTAAAAGAAGGTGGAATTGATCAAGTCTGCCGCTGTGAATGAATATGTTGAGGAGGCGTAGGGTGAATTCAAAATCTGATCTCATCAGTGTGATCGTCAGCCTTGGTGCTGTATTGAGTTGGGGATGCTTATTCCCTCAGCAAGCTGTGCAGACACCTGCAAATATTACGACACCTGTTGTTGGCCAATCTATTCTATTCACAGATTAAATCTAAACAGCCGTGGCTAATGGTTCTAGAAACGGATAGTCCGTATAGCCTTGGGCACCGCTACTATAAAATGTAGAAGGATCTGGTTCGTTCAAAGAAGCCTGGCGTTTGAACCGTTCAGGCAGATCGGGATTGGCAATAAACGGCACACCAAAAGCGACCAGATCGGCATCGTGATTTGCGATCGCATCTCCCCCACTTTCCGCATCATAGCCACCATTGATCATCAGTGGTCCATTGAATAGGTTTCTCAGGTAAGGACTGACCCGCTCTCCTGCCGCCGCCAGCATGTGTCCTGGCAATGCTTCGAGGATATGAAGATAAGCCAGTTGATAACCATTAAGGGCTTGGGTGGCATAGCTGAAGGTTGCGATTGGATTACTATCCCGCATGTCGTTGAAGGCATTGGTTGGGGATAACCGCACACCCACATGGTCTGGGCTCCAGGCCTCTATCACCGCTTCTGTGACTTCGAGTAAAAACCGAGTTCGATTTTGAAGGGTTCCCCCGTAGGCATCCTGCCGCTGGTTACTGCCATCTCTGAGGAACTGGTCAATCAGATAGCCGTTGGCTGCATGGATCTCGACGCCATCAAACCCTGCTTGTTGCGCATTGCGAGTGGCCTGGGCATAGTCTTGAACAATGCCCGGAATTTCTTCGATGGTGACGGCCCGCGGGGTTTCAAAAGGTTTCTTGCCTTGGGGGGTATAAACTTCGCCTGCTGGCTTAATCGCTGATGCTGAAATGGGCAGGACGCCTCCCGGTTGGAAATCAGGATGAGAGGCTCGGCCCGTATGCCAGAGTTGGAGGACAATTTTGCCCCCTTGTTGATGAACAATATTTGTAATCTTTTGCCATCCCTGGATTTGGTCTTCAGTATAGATTCCTGGGGTTTCTGCCCAGCCTGCGGCTTGCTCAGAGATTTGGGTGGCTTCTGTAATAATCAGCCCTGCACTGGCTCGCTGTTGGTAATACTCAGCCATTAAGGCATTGGGAATCCGATCCACGCCCGAACGGCCTCGGGTTAAAGGAGCCATGACGATTCGATTCTGTAATTCCATGGCACCCAGACGAACGGGTTGGAACAAGGGTGAGTTAGACATGAGACATCTCCCTGGCTATTGGGTAAGGATGGGATGGAGCAAAAAATCTAAAGCAAACTGGAGCGTTGCAGATCAGGCGATACGCACTCCGCCTGATCTGCTGTTGGAATCGAGCGCTGGCGTCCGCCTTACAGATGTTTATCTAAGGCACTGACTAACGTTGATTTGGGAGTCGCTCCCACAAGAGTTTCGACCTGCTGGCCTTCCTTAAAGACCATCAAGGTGGGGATGCTGCGAATGCCATACTGGGTAGCAATCTTGCTGCTGTCATCAACATTTAATTTGACGACTTTAACTTGATCGCTATATTGCGACGCAATTTCTTCAACAATGGGACCGACCATCCGGCAAGGACCACACCAAGGTGCCCAAAAATCGACAAGCACGGGTAGATGACTGTCGAGTACTTCTGGGCCAAAGGTGGTGTCGCTGATTGCAGAAATAGAAGACATAAGACATCCTTCTTTATATTGTTCTTTAGTTCGAGAAAGTCGAACAATTAGAATATAGATCATCCCATGGCATAATGCAACTATGAAAATTTTGTTTCATCCAGAGCCGCAGCAAATTTCCTTGGCAGGTGTGTTGTATGCCTTGGGAGATCCAGTGCGGTTAGACATTGTGTGTCAGTTAGCAACCGACGGAGAACTGACCTGTAATGCCTTTGATTGCGAGATTGCTAAATCGACGCTCTCCCATCACTTCAAGGTTTTAAGGGAGTCGGGGGTGATCTATTCCCGCAAAGAAGGAACTCAGCATCTGAATTCTCTCCGGCGAGAAGACCTGGATCAACTCTTCCCCGGCTTGCTGGATTCTGTCTTAGGCAGCCTCTTGTCGAAGGACCGCAAGACTGCCACGACAGTCCAGTAGATCGACCATGACGTCATCTAAATCAAGCGGCTTTTAAGGGCGTGTCGGTGGTGAGGGTATTGGTTTGCAAGTGACCATCTTCCATATGGACAATCCGATCGGCAATATCCAAGATACGGTTGTCGTGGGTGACTAGCAGAATGGTACAGCCTTGTTCTTTGGCCAAAGTCTGCATGAGGGTGACCACATCTCGACCCGACTTACTATCCAGTGCTGCCGTGGGTTCATCGGCCAGGACAATGGCGGGATGGCTGACTAGAGCGCGTGCGATCGCAACCCGTTGCTTCTGTCCCCCGGACAAATCATCTGGATAATAGTGGATATGATCGGCTAATCCCACCTGATTGAGAATCTCTGTGGCTTGGTCAATCATCTCTTGGGGCGATTGAGTGCCTGTCACCTCTAGCCCCATTTTTACGTTTTGCAGCGCGGTTAAACTACGGTGCAAATTATGGGCCTGAAAAATATAGCCATTATGACGACGGGCCTGGACGAGCTGCTTTTCTTTGGCTCCGGCTAATTCCTGACCCAGAATTTTGAGACTGCCAGTTTGAGCGGCCCGCAATCCACCGACTAGAGTGAGTAGCGTCGTTTTACCAGAGCCGGATGGTCCAGTCATCAGCACGATTTCTCCGGCCGCAATGTCTAGGTGGATATCGAACAATACCTGTTTGCACAATCGACCGTGACCAAAGGAATGGTCTAAATTGCGAATTGAGATAACGGGGTCTTTCATCATTGCAGTTCCTGGAGAGGCTAGAACATATCAGCGGGGTCAGCGGACTGAAGTTTCCGAGTTGCGATCGCACCCGACAATGTACACATCACCACCGTCAGAATAAATACCGTGATCGCTCGGGAAGTGGTCATAAATAGGGGCAGGGCCGTAGCGGATCGGGCCATGCTATACAGTCCCATGGGTAGAATTGCCCCTGGAATAAATCCGAAGAGGGCAAGGATAATCGCCTCTTCAAACACCACCCCCAAGAGATAGCGATTCTGGTAGCCCATGGCTTTGAAGGTGGCATACTCCCGCATATGGGCATTCACGTCCGTGGACAACACCTGGTAGACAATCACCACCCCCACCACAAAGGCCATAGCTGTGCCTAAACCAAAAATAAAACCCACCGGACTGCGCACTTGCCAATACGCCGTTTCAAAGGCAATAAATTCTTCCAGGGTTAAGACCCGAACATCTTCGGGTAGATGGTCTTTGAGGGCTGCTACGACTTGCTCCGGGTTAGCATTAGGGTCCAATCGAATCAGTCCTAAATTAATGCTGCCTGCTTGTCGTCGAGGAAATTGCAGCAAAAAGTTCTGATCGCTGGTGAGTAAAGTGCCGTCTGCCCCGAAGGATGCCCCCATCTCAAACAAGCCGGAAATGTTGATGGTGCGGCGTTGAGCTTCTGTTTGCACC
>CALDHF010000258.1 GCA_937941595.1 uncultured Acaryochloris sp.
TTTTTATTCATTCTGCTAGGGGGCGTCAATGGCCCGTTTCATAGCTCTGTGGTCAGCGTGCTCGCGAAGCACCCTAAAAAGGATGCGGCCGCCCTGATCGAAACGGTTAATACCCTAGTCGGCATCTTATTGCTGATTTTGACGGTCGGATTAATGATCGCCGCCAGTCCTCTGATCTCATTGCTGGCGCCGGGGGTATCCAGCAATGTGCATACGATGGCCGTTGGCCAACTGCGGATTATGGCACCATTGGCCTTTCTGTCTGGTTTGATTGGCATTGGTTTTGGCACCCTCGTCGCCTCCGATCAGTATTGGCTACCTTCCATCAGTCCCTTACTGTCTAGCCTCACCGTCATTATTGGCGTCTTGTTCTTCACAGATCAAGTCGGAGCTTCGGTCATGGCTTGGAGTACTCTTGCAGGTGGGTTGCTCCAGTGGTTTGCCCAAATACCAGCCCAGTGGGGGTCCGGTATGGGGACTTTGCGGCTACGCTTTGATTTCGATCGTCCGGGTGTCAAAGAGATTGCCAAGCTCATGGGACCCGCTACCCTGTCTTCCGGGATGTTGCTGTTCAGCGTGGGGATTAGCTTGTTCTTTGCCTCCCAGCTGCCTGAAGGGTCAGCATCGGCTTTAACCTATGCTCAACTCTTATTTCTGGCCCCCTTAGGTATCCTGTCCAACATTATCTTGGTGCCCTACATGCCGATTTTCTCGGAATTGGCAGCCCCAGAAAGTTGGACCGATCTCAAAGATCGGATTCGCCAAAGCCTAGTCTTAACAGCCATGAGTATGATGCCCACGGGTGCGTTAATGTCGGTCTTGGCATTACCCGCCGTTCAGGTGGTCTATCAACGGGGAGCCTTTGATAATACGGCCTCCCAATTGGTGGCTTCCCTCTTGCTTGTATACGCCATCGGCATGTTCTTCTATCTAGGCCGCGATATCTTTGTGCGGGTCTTCTACGCCTTAGGGGATGGCACCACGCCGCTGATCGTCAGTTTGATGGGACTCTTTTTCAATGCCATATTCTGTTTCTTTTTTACAAAAACCTTTGGCGCTCCAGGGTTAGCCATGGCAACGGTGGGTGTCCAAATCTTGTCGATGTCCGCGCTTGTTTGGATTCTCAATAAACGCCTGAACGGATTGCCCTGGGTCGCAACGGGGGGACCAATTATCGCCTTAGCCATCAGTAGCCTGTTATGCGGCTTTGCGGCCTGGGTTACCCTATATAGCTGCCAACTGATCCTCGGACCTGATGGGTTTCTGAGACAGCTAGTGGCTTTAAGTCTGTCTACTGGGATGGGATTACTGGTTTATATCGGCTTAGTCACACAGTTAAAACTGCCAGAGATGAATTTCTTTATCCAAAAACTCCCCTTTCTCAGAAAATCGTCGTAAGCCGCAGATGACGTCTAACCTGCTAATCCTTCATCAAAACCTACCTTTGACACTCTATCGATGCCCCTAAGCTCAGGCAACTACTATGAATGAATCCTATCAACCTTGGGAGCATAAACCCTGGTGGTGTCAGCCTTGGTCCATTGTCACTACGGGTACGGCTCTGATATCAGGGACTTGGTTCTTGACCCATATCCTTTGGCTGACAATACTGGTATCTATTCCGGTTCTAGCTTGGATGGGTCTATTTCTGATTCTCTGGCCTCAAGCCATGAAGCAAGCTTACGCTGAACAACAGACCTTGAGTGATGAAACCGATATAGGCTAGATATCCTTAGGAACCGAGGATGTTTGCAAGTTCTCATCGACCAGTGTAGAGGGAGAAGATCAACAGGCTGTCGGTAGATCTTTCTTAAACAGACTATCTAAGTAAACCCGAGCCATTTTCCGATCGGGCTTGCCGTACTGCATCAGGAACAGGGATAGAGCAGCAGAAAGTACCCGATCTTGATCCCAGTCAGGATGGGTATCCAAATAGCTCTTCAAAGCATCATGGAGGTCTTCAGGGATGTCGGCCAAAATGCTAATGCTTGTGGACATAATTTCAGGTCATCCTTGAACAACAGAATAGGGAGCAATGATGGTCTATGCACTTGCAAACTCAGCACCACAAAATCTGCCCTTATTCGCCAAGCAAGCTGGATCCGAAAACGGTTCGGCCACTAAACTTGCTGAGAACGAAGAGCGCACAATCAAGGCTGGGAGTACTATCTTGCAATCAACGTCAGAGAATGTCAATCCATTGACGAATGCATCACTGGCTGCATGGAAAGCAAGACACAGCATTGCATTAGGCTCAATCTCTAACCTTGATATTCCCCAGAAAAAGCTCCAGCCCTTATGCTGTCGTCCAGGCCTGTGGAAAACGGATCGTAAGCTGTGGAAAACCTGTGGAAAGCGGGTCAGAAATTGTGGAAAGCAGGGCATAACAATAAGTTCTTTAGAGACCCTAAAAAAATTCCAAATTAGAGCCTGAAATCAGCCTTAAAAAACTCTGAGAAAAATATATTATCCGCCAGAACAATTGCTCATTCTCGGTGACTCCCAAAGAGTCCCAACGATCAGTAGCGCAATCTTCCGAACAGATGCCAATCTCAAAAACTTATGGTGTAGAGGTGATCGTCTCGACGGATCTGAGATTACAAGTCTTTTGATTCCATAGATAGGCACCAATCCCCGTTAACAGATTGGATAGTGCAGTGGCGGCAAATATACCCGTAATCCCCAACAGAGAATCTCCTATATAGGCCAAGGGAATGTAGAGAATAAACATTCTGACGCTGGTCATAATCACAGAAGGAAGCGGCTTACCCAGCGCATTAAACGTGGAACTGGAGACTTGAATAATGCCAGCCGGAGCATAGGTAATCGGAACGATCAGCAGGTATAGGGCTGCGATCGCAACAACGTCTGGATTGTTATTAAACAAGCCCACCAGCCAGCCCCCCATGGGTGCCAACACCGCAGCCATTAACACCCCCCAAAATAGGCAAAATTGGAAACTGATTTGCAAGGCCCGATGCACTCGCGAGTAGGCTTTTGCGCCCCAATTCTGGCCGACGAATGGCCCCATACTGGCTGCCAAGGCCAACAACACTAGCAGCGCAAAGGATTCTACCCGAGAGGCGACACCAAAGGCAGCAACGGCCTCTTTCCCATGCCTAGACAAAAAACGAGTAATGACTCCAATGGAAATTGGGGTAATCATGCTGGTCATCGCCGCTGGCAGGCCAATCTTGAGAATATCCTGCCAACATCTCAACAGCTCTGAGAGTCTGGGGCGTACAAAACAGAGCAGATTTTCCTTAAAGTACAGAAAGAAT
>CALDHF010000259.1 GCA_937941595.1 uncultured Acaryochloris sp.
CAAGGCCTCGGAATGCTTTCCCTGCTTTTAGGATAATCAGTTTTACGACGCTCTACCTAGGGTTTTCTTTAATCCGACCATTCAGACGTTGTGCCCTGCCCCCAAAAGCCATCAAATTTAGTGATGGTGAGATCTCCTAAAACTTGAGTCTGGCAGGCCAGTCTCAGATCCCGTTGGGGATTATGGGGCGGTAAAGAACGACGAATGCGATCGCGTTGATTCACCTCTGAAACTTCTCCATCAATCGCTACTGCACAAGTCCCGCATGTGCCAATGCCGTGACAGTTAATCAACTGAGCCTGACCATTGTAGAGATCGACCTGGTTCTCTAATAAAACCTGACGCAAATTAGCGCCAACTGGGCAAGAAAACGTTTTCCCTTGAGCTGTAACTTGAGGCATAATCCTGTCATCAATCAAATCTTTTTAACTGTAACCAGATATAGGCTGCTGCAACATGCGAAATAGGCAAGTATTGATCACAGGTGGCACAGGCGGATTAGGGCTGGGCGTAACCCCTAAAATCCTAGCCACAGGGGCAGAAGTGACACTGCCTTACATTGCTGAATCCGAAGTAGAGCGATTGAAGCACATCCTCTCCCCCGCAGAATTAGTCAGAACTCATTTCGTACCGACCGATCTCGGTAAAGAAGCCTCAGTGGCCGAATTAGTGGAAGGCATGGACCGAGTAGATGCCTTGATCCATTTGGTCGGTGGGTTTTCCATGGGCAAAACCCATGAATATGCCTTTGCAGACTGGCAGCAGGATTTAAATCTGAACCTAAACACCACCTTTTTGGTTTGCAAACATAGCCTCAAACGCATGTTGCAGCACAACTATGGCCGGATTGTTACCGTGGGGTCTAGAGGGGCTGTGAATCCCGGAGGTCAATTAGCGGCTTACTGTGCAGCCAAGGCTGGGGTGGTGGCATTGACGAAAGCGATCGCAGATGAAACCAAAGGCACTAATATCACCGCCAATGTCGTATTACCCAGCATTATTGATACCCCGACCAATCGAGAGGCAATGGGGACTGACAGCGCCGATCAATGGGTCAAACCAGAATCATTAGCCCAAGTCATTTGCTTTCTGGCTTCTGATGCCGCCCAAGACATGAGAGGGGCAGCGATACCCGTTTATGGCAATGCTTGATTCCTTTCATACCTATTAAAAAAGTTCTCATACCTATAAAACCTCTCTTATACCTACAAAAGGTGAGAGGTTTTAAGCTGCATGCTGTCGGGATCCAAATTGGGGGATGGTGATCTCACCGTCCCCCACTATCCGATTTAGATTCAGACCTCAATCCGAATTACTTTCAGGATGAGGCTTCGGAAGCTGTTCGGCTTCGGGACAATCATCAGACACAATGGGTTCAACGTTATGTTTGGGTACGGCCGCTAATCGCGATGTCACCGCACCAATACTTTCTATGCGCACCATTTCTTCCCAGGAACAAATTTCGTCCTCTTCCTCGGTCTCATAACGAATGGTGACCAGATCGCCTTCCAAAGCAGTGATCAAGGCTCTATCCAACCACCGTTGTTGATCTCGTAAATAGATCCAAACTTCTTGACCGTCATTGTAGAGTTGGTAGATCTTGCGGTCTAACATGATGGGCCTCTCCAAAACAACGTTCAAATAGCAAACTTCATGGGGGATAAAGGATAGCTTGCCTTCATCAAAGGGTCAAGTTAGGCGTCTGCCGTTGATACGACTTGCCCCTAGTGATTGAATGCGTAACTTTCCAATCCAGTGTAGTCTATTAACTCGAATCACGCCTGAGTGAGCACGGGAAAAAACAGCTTTAGAGAAAAATACCTCTTGGCAGGTCTCCCGGCAGTCCGTTAAATTGACATGAGTGTAGCAGCAATCGCTACGGTTCAGTCCTTGTATTAGATAAGCTCTCATGCCCCTAAAGGCGGTCTTGTTCGATTTCAACGGTGTGATTCTAGATGATGAGCGGATTCACCAGAAGATCATTATAGAAATGATGGATCGGGAAGAGTTGAACTTCCCCCTAGAAGACATTCAGCATCACTGCCTAGGGCGAACGGATCGAGCCTGTTTCCAAGATCTATTTGCGAGCCAAGACCAATCCCTCAACCAATTTCAACTCCGACGGTTATTGTCCATGAAGGCCAAAGCCTATCGACAATATCTAGAGTCATTAGACACACTCCCTCTCTTTGATGGATTTGTGGAATTGGTTGAAGAACTATTGGCAGCAGGACTCAAACTGGCAATTGTCAGCGGGGCGTTGCGAGCCGAGATAAAGACAGTATTGAAAAAGACCATGCTTGAACAAGCCTTCACCATTACGGTGGCCTCTGAGGATGTCAAAAAAAGCAAGCCCGATCCCGCTGGCTACCAACTAGCCATCAAGCGCCTCAATCGCAAATTCTCTACTTTAGATCTAGCCCCCTGTGACTGTTTAGCCATTGAAGATAGTTTTGCCGGGGTTCAGGCTGCTAAGCTTGCCCAAATCCCGGTGGTCGGTGTTGCCCATACCTTCCCTTTTCATATGCTCCAACGCCAGGCCAACTGGTGCGTTGACTATCTTCACCAAATTGAACTAGACCGCATCCAATCCATTTTTGATCGCTAGCCTTCTGATTTAGGAGGCGGTTGCCCTAGGGTAGTGATGTACAAAACCGCTTCTTCGTCAGGAATACCAAGCACTTCATTGACCTGATCGTCGAAGAAACCACCAATACCACTCACCCCAAGATTTAAGTGAGTTGCCGCCAAATTCAATCGTTGGCCCAGATGACCTGCATCTAAGTGAAGATAACGATAGGCTCGATCTCCATAATGTGCGATCGCACTTTGCAAATCAGCCGTATGGAATAGAATCGCAGCCGCATCTCGGCCTAAATCCTGCCCCAAACAGAGATAGTGCAGCTCCCTGCGAAAATTCTTAAACCGGATTTGGCGGAGTTCTTGGGCCTGGACTGCATAGTAATAGCAGCCCGTCTCCAAATCCGTGACATCTAAGACAGCAATAAAGGTTTGAATAAGCCCTAAATCAAAAAAATCAGGATAGCCGTCTAACCCTTGCGCCTGATACTGGTCCGGACAGTAGGTAAAACCAAGGCAGTAACTTAACTCTTCAACACTCAGGGGAGCACCCGTAAACCGACGCGTAGAACGCCGTTTGAGGATGCTCTCTTTCAAGTTAATCAGGTCATCTCCCCAGTCAATCGGGGCACTAGAGAGGGGGACTTTCAGACAAAAGGGGAAATTATATTTATCCACTTTTGGGGATGAGGAAAGGTCACTATTGTAGGTGATGTCCTCAGACGGGATACTCGTTGCCTCATGGGTATACCGCAGCAAATCTCCATCCTGAATGTGAGGATAGTCTTCGATCGTGGGGGATGGCAACAACGTAGGGGTAGGGGGAAGATTTTGCTCTACATCCAGTAAATCAGCCAAGGCAACAGCAGCAATCACACCCTCCTGATCAGGATCGAGGTAGAGTAGCTGATTCAAATGTCGATCGGCAAATCCACCGATCAAGTGAGCTTTGAAATCACAGATTGAGGCTGCCAATTCAATATTGCCGAGTAAATGGCCGATGTCTAGACAAATACGGCGATAGGCACGGTCTTCATACCGCCACGCAGAGCGCTGAAACACGGCAGTTGTCACTAATGCCAACTGGGTTTTGGCCAAGGTCGGATGCCAGAGACATGCTGCTTCCAAAGCCGACCAAATATGACTATCCCAAAACCGCAGTAGCGAATGGGTACTCACCTGATAGTTATATAACCCCGCAGGTAAGAAGGTGCCTTCTCCGGCAATCACATAGAGTTCAGCTGGATAAAGCCCCCCGGCAGAGGGCGCTGTCCTCAGATAGACCGGATGATCTGGATAGGGAATCACAGCCGTAATCCCATAGCTGCAATACAACAAGCGAGAGAGCCGTTGCCACTGTGCTGCTGAAGGTTCTGTCGGGTGCTCTTGTTCTAAATATTCCTTCAGCCCAATGGAGGTGCCTAATTTATAGTCCTTAAAAGGAATAGGTTGTTGTTCAAAATCTAGGGTGCGACCGCGTTGCGAAATCGTTTCTGGATCATATTTAGTGCGTTGATGATAATGCTGTGCAATGCTGAGGGCACTCGCCATAAAGCTAAGGATTGTACGATGAATAATGCATCTTCAATCCTGGCACAACAGTCTGATCATTGCCTAGCGTTTGTGAAACTCAATGCGATTGCCCCGAAAGGTAAAATCGTACTGCTGTAGAAAATCTTGCCCCAATAAACCCATATCCATATCAGGACCAGCAACAGCAACAGGGATTTGATAGCTCTTCAACCCGCCAACATCCATAGCGCGGATATAGACAATGGGAAATTCAGTATAGCCATTCGCTGTCGAAGCACCAAAAGTACCAACCACATGAGATGTGTTGATGCCTAAAGCTTTGGCCATAGGCCGGGTAATTACGGTGCGGCTGGCTCCAGAGTCCACCATCATTTCGAACGTGCGACGATTGTTAAATTTGACATCTACGATAGCGACACCAGCAGACCGTCGTTTGATGGGAACATAGCCCGCGTTGCCCTTACTGCCGGGGTGAGTCGAACTAGTAGAGGGGGTTGATGATCCTTTGAAACCAGTCCGTTGTAATTGCAGTAGTTGCGTTCGGTATTGCTGGAGTTGGGACGCTTGGTCTGGCGCAACTTGGATCAGTTGATCAATCGTCCGAATCGCTTGAGACCAATTTTGACTATTGACTGCCTGCTGAAGCTGTTGGTTAAGGCCCGCGACCTGAGACTGGGCGATTGCTTGTAAAGGCATAAAGGTCAACAACAGACCACAAAATAGAACTGAGATAGAAACCTTCATGGATACGTGAAATGGGAGTGATTTGAAACGATGTCTATAGGAATAAAACCCAAGACCAACGGGAGCCACTAATCCTTAGGGTACCCCGATCTTCTTGAGAACCTAGCAAATCAGGGAGCCAGGGTGGGTAAGCGTTAACTTATCTCTGGTCCAGGTTATCCAGAAGCTCTTTGCCACAGTTCACAGCAAACAGTTCTAGCGTTCGTTCTTATGCAACGGGACTGGGCGGATTCGAACCGCCGACCTAGCGCTTAGGAGGCGCTTGCTCTATCCAACTGAGCCACAGCCCCACAGACTCCGATTGCCATACTAGCAGGTGTATTAACATTGACCCTAGAAAGGTCAAGAAAAGATAATAAGAGTGAGCTAAAAGGTAACTCCGGCTTTAGTTTTTGTAGAT
>CALDHF010000260.1 GCA_937941595.1 uncultured Acaryochloris sp.
ATATCATGCATCGGCACCGGTTGCAGCCCGAGCTTGCGCTTACCTTTCACTTCCATCCGGTAGATGCCGACGTTCTGCTTGCCGAAGTGATCGGGATCGAGCGGATCGCGCGAGACCCCTAGCTTCAAATGACATCAAAAATGGGTAGAGTGTAACAGTCACATTCTCAGGGAAAATTAATATAGGGGTCAGGGCTATATCATCTCTACCCTTCTAAGATTGTGTTAGGGCTTTACCTGAATACTCTTGATAAAGACGATTCGATGCAATTCAAACTTCTTCAGTATGGGGTGGTGGTGGTATTGCTTCTGTTGGGTGGATGTAATCCAACCCCGCAGAGTTACACTAGCCCGCCCGCGCAGGTTATTAAATTAACCCAAACCGGTTGTCAATCTCTAGATACAGAGGCAGAAGATTTCAAGTATCAAACCTCTCAGGCGGATGACTGCAAGAAAATCAATGCTGAAACTTTAGATCAGCGGCAACCTGGATTTAAACCCCTGACTACCCCGTGATCGTGCAGTAAGCTTGAGCCAACATCGCAGAGATTCCCAATGCTAGAGCAAGATTGGTTTGTGGCTGATGATGGCCAAACCCAAGTTTGGCCCCATCAGGCCTTGTCGAAGAAAAGAATGCAAATCTATCGGCTGTATCGGTTCCTGACTGAAGTGGAAGATATTTTAGCAGCTACAGATAATGACCAAGACCGTTTAGAAGCAATTCATCCGTTGGTCAGACAGCTGTTAACTGATTCAGCTTGGTTGCAATATGAGATTCAACCCCCAGACCCCAAGCGGGGGTGGTCTGTGACGACCCTCTATGATGAGCCTAATTTTCCCTTAACGGTGCAAACGGTTGTTTGGCTGCCAGGTCAAACGTCTCCCATCCATAACCATGCAACGTGGGGAGTGGTGGCGTTGGTCAGTGGTCAGGAAAAAAACACCTTTTGGCAGCGAAGATCTACAGATGACTCTCCCCAAAAAATTGTCTCGGCTGGAGATGTATTGCTACACCCAGGAGACACCATTAGTTTTATGCCCGATGCCATTCACTGTGTAGAAGCAATGGGGAATGAACCTACGGTTACCTTTAATATCTATGGTCTAACGGATTACCAGGCCCGCTATAAGTTTGATGCAGATGCCCATACCGCCACCCTTTTTTAGAGAGATCTGTAGTGTGGGTAAAGTCAGAACACAGTCTGAATTGAAGCGAGGGTGGTCAGGTCTTCCCCAGCAATGGCGCCAGTGGGTTAATCCGAACTCGCTGCAATTTCGGCTCACGGTTAGTATGGCTGGGCTGATTGCCTTAGGGTTAACCAGTGTGGCTTTCTGGACCAGTTGGAAAATGCAAAAAATCCTGATCTCCAGTCATAAACAAGCCATTGTTGATATTGGTGATCGCATTGCAGATGATGTGGCCCTGTATCGTCAAATGGATGAGATGTTTACGGTCCAGAAAAGTGTGCAAAAAGCCATTGATAATCGTTCCGGCCGCAATTTGTTGCTGTGGGTGAATGATGCTCCAGGCAGCTTAGTGGCGACCTCTGCGAATTTGTCTGGGCCATCTTGGCAACGTTTTGAAAGTCCAAGTAGATTGGCCACTGTTTTGCAAGCTAGTGGGTTGCCGAAGGTCTACCATGTTCAGAATCGAGATTTTGTGGCCTGTCACAGTCCTTTAATTGTGAAGAATCAGCGATTAGGGACTCTCTTTGTTGCCCAAGATATCACTGCGGATCAGCGCAAGTTTGTGGCCAGTGTGCAGTCGTTAGCGCTTGCTAGCACGGTTGCCATTATTTTGATCTCTTTGGTCTTGGCCTGGTATGTTCACCGTTCTCTGCGTCCACTCTATCAAATGGATTTAATGACGAAAGCCATTTCGGTGGATGATTTAAGGGAGAAAAGGGTAGAAATTCACAAAGCGCCTAGTGAAATTCAGGAGCTAGCTGGAACCTTCAATCATTTGCTGTCGCGATTGTCAGATGCTTGGTCTCATCAACAACAAGCGACGGAACGACAGCGCCAGTTTGTGAGTAATGTGTCCCATGAGCTGCGGACGCCGCTGACGATTGTGCGTGGGTATTTGCAGAGTATTCAGCGGCGAGATGACAATTTGACGGAAATTCAGCGTGAGGCGTTGACTGTTGCGATGGCAGAGGCCGATTTGACGATTCGGCTTTTGCAGGATCTTCTCTGTTTGGCCCGCGCAGATGACGGAAATATGCCCTACCATCGAGAGATGCTGATTCTTAATGATGTAGTAGCGGAAGTGGTGGATATGGCGGCACGGTTTAATCATCGCCAGATTTTGCTAGAGGCTGATTCTCCCCTCATTCCAGTTTTTGCAGATGCGGATCGCTTACAACAGGTCTTGGTAAACTTAGTGGAAAATGCCATTAAATATTCAGAACCCGTGGAGCCTGTGACCGTCAAAATAGAGCAACATGAGGACTCTGCTGTGATTAAAGTGTGCGATCGTGGGCATGGCATTCCTTTAAAGCAACAGTCTCGAATTTTTGAGCGTTTTTACCGATTAGATGAAGCCCGCGCCCGCTCTACGGGAGGGTGTGGCCTAGGCTTATCCTTGGTAAAAACCTTTACCGAAGGCATGGGAGGCACTGTTAGTGTTCTCTCCCAGCAAGGTGAAGGCAGTACGTTCCTGGTGACATTACCTATATCTCCTGAATCAACTCTATGACAGCACATATTCTCCTGGTCGAAGATGAAACCAAACTGGCTCAATTTGTGAAGCTGGAACTCACTCACGAAGGGTATGAGGTGACCGTTGCTAACGATGGTATTGGTGGGTTGACTGCTGCTCGTGAGTCTCAGCCGGATCTGATTCTCTTGGATTGGATGTTGCCGGGATTCTCTGGGATTGAGGTGTGTCGACGGTTGCGGGCAACAGGGGATAAAGTGCCTGTGATTTTGTTGACGGCGAAGGATGAAATTAGCGATCGCGTTGAGGGATTGGATGCTGGGGCAGATGATTATATGGTCAAACCCTTTAGCATCGAAGAGCTGCTGGCGAGGGTGCGAGCCCATTTGCGTCGAAC
>CALDHF010000261.1 GCA_937941595.1 uncultured Acaryochloris sp.
GCCGCCAACTCCCGCATATTGGCATCAATCAGCGGAAACCCCGTTTGGCCTGTCTGCCATTTCTCAAACACTTGTCGATCTTCCTGCCAAGGCAGCGCCAGTCCCTGCAACCCCGACAGACGAAACACTCGCTTGCCATGCTTGGCACAGATAAACCGAAAATAATCTCGCCAGATCAGCTCAAAAATCAGCCAGTAGGTCGAATTATTCTGGATCCGTTCCTGTTCATAGGCTTTCACCTGCTGGTGAATATAGCTCGGCGACACACAGCCCAAGGCCAGCCACGGCGAAAACTTGGTGGAATCATTGGGCTGCAACATCCCATTGCGGGTTTCTTTATACTGCTTCAGACAGTCCTGCTCCCAGATATAGTCCTGCAAGCGCGCCAAGGCCGCCGTTTCCCCACCTGAAAACCGCATCATTGCTCTTGGATTGGGCGTTGGGGCAGATAACCCCCAATCCTCCATTCTGGGCAGCTCACCAGAGTCTATATCAGGTAAAGCAGTCAGGGCTAGCGGCGTCGGCAAGGGAGCTTTGGGCTTGGCTGATTTCTCCACCCGCTTACGAAACTGTGTAAATACCTCTGGCAGCTCTCGAATCGGGAAGGGAAGCTGTTCAGGATGATAGAGGGTACTGCTCCAGAACCGCAGGCATTCAATCCCTAGGTCTGCTAAAGCCTTGCGCAGGCTATTTTCTACCGCCACCTCCTCCGAAGTGACTTCCCGGTTAAAATACACCGCATTGACATTCAACGCTTGCGCCAACTCCGGCAACACCGTTTCAGGATGCCCTTGGCGAATAATCAGATCGCTCTGCTTAGCCCGCAGAGATTGACGCAAATCCGCGACGCTCTCTAGCAAAAATTGGGCACGGAAGGGTCCTGTTTTCGGAAAGCCAAAGGGGGTTTGCCCAAACTGACGCGGATCAAAGCAATAGCAGGGAAGAACGCCAGCCTGAGATCGCACCGCCTGATGCAGCGGGGCATGGTCATGGAGTCGTAAATCATTGCGAAACCAAACCAGAATGCGATCGCCACCTCGCATTGGGCGACTCCTCATGATTTTATTCCCCCGGAGCCGTTACCCCACTGATAGGTTGGGCATAGCTGGTGGCTCGTTGCAACGCGATAAGCGCACGGTTGTAATCCAAAATTGCCGCGATTAGATTGCCTCGGGATTGGGTCAAAGAAGCCTCAGCACTGGTGACATCCAGTTGAGTTCCAATTCCAGCCGTTGAGCGCAAACGAGCCAAAGATAGACTTTCTTCTGCAAGCTGCACACTACTTTGAGCCGTATTGATGTTTTTCAGGTTGGAGGTGAGATTGGCATAGGCCTGCTCGACCTCAAACCGCAATAGATTCTTGGTATCGGCAAATTGAGTTTCTGCGATCGCAATATTTTCTTCCTGCTGAGCCGCTCTAGATTTTGCAGCTTTGCCATCAAAGAAATTGATCGAGACTTGGACTCCCAGAGCATAGCCAAAATCACCAGAGACGCCATCGTCCAATTCATCTGCCAGTTCAACATTGGCAAACGCTTGCAGTTGGGGTTTATTGGCCGCGAGGGCGACGCGACGCTGCTCCTCAGCCACCCGACGCTGATTGAGAATCTGTGCTAACTCCACTCGGTTTTGCAGGGCGAGCAGGATGCTTTCTTCTTGCGTCAGCAACCATCCCCCAGCAATATCAACTTGATCTTTCGCAGTTAAATTAACGGATTCCTTAACATTGAGCCGTTGAGCTAGTTGTCGTTGGGCAATTTCCTGTAAATTTTTGGCCTGAGTTGCATTTTGTACCGTATCAGCCAACTGCACCTTTGACTGCAAGACATCAAACTTGGTCCCTAGCCCGGCCTGTTCTCTGGCTTTCGCAACCTCTAGGCTGGCCTTCGCATTCCTGACCGCATCATCAGCCACTAAAATCAGGGCCGCAGTTTGCTGGAGGCTATAATAGTCATTGGCCACATCCAACCGTAACTGCTCTAGTTGGCGTTTGATCTCCAACTCAGAAATTTTGACCTGTGCCTGGGCGGAATTGATTTGGCCCGATCTGAGCCCTGAGGTATAGATGTTATAAGTGGCAGAGACTGATCCTCTAATGAGGTTAGAGATGCCACCTAGGTTCCCCTGACTTTGGTCAACACTACCAATAGGCTGCAGAGGTGTCACACCAGAAATAGTTGCAGGGGCAGCGCTGGTATTGGCGCGAATCTGTAGCTGCTGGATTTGCTGATCGAAAATTTGCTGTTGAATCTGGTTCTGATCTTGTTGGAGACGCACCTGCAACTGCTGAATTTGGGTCGAGAGCTGCTGCTGAGATTGGGTTTGTTGGGTTTGCAGGGTCTGAAGGGTGCGTTGTTGAACCTGAAGTTGGGATTGGGTATCCACCTGGAGAGGGGTTTGGTCAACAACAAAGCTGGCAGAATCGGTCCGGGTCAGGGCAGATTGCACACTCACCGCGGGCCACTTCGCAGCTTGGGCCTGGCGGAGAACGGCCTGGTTTTGTTGAAGTTGTAGCTCTGAAACTTGCAGATTAAGATTGTTCCGTAGCGCCAACTCATAGGCTTCCTGGAGAGAAATAGGCTGATCGAGATCAATCTCTACCGTCTCTGATTGGGTCGGCAGGCTTAGCAAGCCTGAGTCTCGATTCAGGGTGGATGGATCGGTGATGGGGCCAGGCACCTTTGGCGGCGGCGTTTGTCCCCACGCCATTTCTCCCCTGATCCCTATCAGAGCTAACCCCAAGCTTGTCGCAATCAGATACTTTCGGCTCACCATAATGCTGACCGGATCACAATCAATTTTCTGCTCATACAATCTACAAAGCGATTTAATTCTGCATCAAGCCCTTTAGAATAGCAACCCTTAGCCTGAGACTAGCAGTTTCTCATACACTCATCTACCGGCATCGCGATTGCACGGGTTCTAGAGATACTGTAAGGGAATATTGCTGATGTGAGAAGGCTAGGCGGGGGTAACGTCCCAATGGGGCCGTTCATCTTCTTTAGGATTTGTGGTGTCAACGACCCATGGCATCTGCCAGGGTCCACCCCCCACTTCCAATCCACAGAGGTGACTATAGGCTTGCAGAATCACGGTTGATCCTTGGGCATGATACCGTTTCAAGGTTATGGTCACCTGACCATGCATAGTGTCCTTGCAAATAAAAATTAAGCCATTCTGAGTAGGTGCGCGTAAGGGAGTCCCTTTGCGATCGCAACTGGCACGTACCTCCACTTCATACTCATGATTATGCGCTTGCATAGACCATTCTCCCCAAGGGGCCACGGACCAGGAAATATCTGCATTCCAAGGGGCAAACTCATAAAACCGTCCTTGGTGGTGGATGCCGATCAATCCCACGGATTCCATCCACCACAGCACGCCTCGTTGTCCTGCGGCTGCCGTCAACGCCAAATCGGGTTGATCGCCAAAGCAATTGCAATTGATCCAAAACCATTTTTGCGGAAACGCACCGCCCCAATTTTTCTCGGAATAAGCAGGGGCGTTCTCAAACACATAGCGCTCCCCTTGCCATTCAATCCAGCCTGTCGCTAACCCATGGGCCATCATCACTTGCCATCCAGGTTCAAAAATAGGTAAAAACGAAAGCAATCCCCCTGTGGATTGGGATGGCTTGCCCCGATCTCCCCAACCATAAACGGGTTGAATTTGATACCGCCAATGAACTCGTTGCCCAGTTCCTGGATCGTACAAATGGCCCTGATGCCAGGTATGGGTCCCCTGATACCCTTGGGTGATCTGATCGTCGAATTGGGTAGGAGGTAAAAACTGGGGACGTTGCATAGGGAGAATATGGCCCCAATGTCCTAAGCCCAATGGCCCCATGCCAGAAGGCGCACCCCAGGACCAAAATTGGCTGACATCTGCAAAGGTGCGACAGAAGTAGGCATCGTCTGGTCCTAGAACCTGAGCAGCACCGCCACTGTAAGGTTGCCCACCTAGGGGATCTTCAATGGAATACATGAAGGCAAAGGTCTGATCCAATTCAGGCAATGTGACCCGATAATACCAACCTTCGAAAAATCGGCGCTGACTCCCATCCCAGTGGTAGCCACTATGAGGTGTGATTAGGGTCGCATCCATAACAAACCAGAATATGGCAAAACGTTTATCGTCAGCGTATTCATGCCATCCAATGAAGAGATATCTGACTTCATCATAGGATCTGGTTGAGAGGGATTCACAAGAAAGGGTTGCCCCAGAGGGGCTCATGAAGAGCCAGGGAGCAAAACCTCTGAAGCAAATGCTATCCTAACAACCCATCCCAGACAGCCACCTGAGTGAATTTACGGAAACTATTTTTCTCTGAAAACCTTTATTGGTAAACGATTACTCCGAATTAGAGATCCGAGGAGCGGCTCAGATCGTTAGAGAAAAACCGTCCATCTGTCAATAGAGGTAGCAAATGGACGGCTTTCTTCTGCTCTGAATCTCACTTTCAACTCGAATGAGTTGGGAGATATCGGGTACAGCTTGCTAAGGGGTAGGCACTGCGGGATTTGCAGGAGCTACTTCGGGCGCAGGAGTTGCAGGAGCAGGAGCTACTTCGGGCGCTTTCGGGGTCGGAACTTGCGGTGTGGGTACCGTGGGCATGGGCACCGAAGGTGTGACTCCATTCGGGGTGGGTACCTGTGGTTTCGGTACCGAAGGCATGGGTACCTTGGGCATGGGCACTGTGGGAGTACCAGGTGTAGTTGTCGGTGCGGTTGATGGCCCTTCCGCCTTCACACAATTGAGCATTCTCAATGTTGCCGCTGCCGCATAGTTACGCTGGGCAGACTGATTGGGTTCGAACGCCAATCCTTTCTCATTGAGGGGGGAAGCAACCCCACAATAACTCGACATCTGGGTAATAATGGCTGCGGCCCAATGATTGCTCGTATCTGTAAAATTGGTAGCGGTTTTCTGAGGGGCTAATTCTGTGCTCTGCCCACCTAGAGATTTTGCATATTCTGCAGCTTGCTTGATCACGGCCATCATTTCGGCCCGAGTGACCTCTTTGGCAGGCTGAAAGGTTCCTTCAGGATATCCTTTAACGATATTATTCTTCTGGGCAAAAGCAATCTTGGCTGCACTCCAACGATTGGCGGTAACGTCAGGATAAGGGTTGCTAGTGACCTGGTCGGGGACGTCAAAGTTGATGCCTGGAATATTCTTTAAGGATTCCAGAATCATGGAAACCAATTGCTCACGAGTGAGGGAATCTAAAGGTCTGAAGGTATTATCCTCAAAGCCTGCGATAAATTTGAGGGCGACTGCTTGACTGATTTCTTTGAGATAAATATCGTTTTCGACGTCAGGGAAAGGAATTGCATTGACGCCTTTGGATAGGTAGACATGTCCCAAGGTCTTTTTCTTGAACGTACGTTTGGTTAAGCGCCACTCAGGATTAAGCTCAATTTTGGCGAATCCAGGGGTTAAGCCATTGGTGCGACCCAATTCGATGACCTGATCGCCTCCGGCTTTAGAGTCAGGTACCCCTACTAAGATCATATCAGTGTCAGTTTTACGAATCTGGAGAAGGTAGCGGAGACCCAAATCTTCCCCATCTACTCGGATAGAGTAGCCGTTACTATCCACACTTCGACTACATAATCCTGTGAAATCAAAGCCTAGTAATAAGGGATCGATAATGACGGGGCCAGTACTGCTTTCGCTCCAGCATTGCTTATCTGTAGAGATTTGTTCCAGAATTAGAAGTTGATGCAGACCACTAGTGCCGACAGGGGCTGCAACCAATACAAACTTGGACTGATCGAGTTCTTTCTCGCTATAGGTAACTGCCCGGGCCTCTGTGTTGGGTAAACCCACGGCTAGGGTGAGGGTGGTGGCAAAGGCTAAGAAATGGGCAATGGGGCGTAATGATAATTTCATGGATATGGCTCTACAAAATGGCAGTCTGAAGAAAACAGAGGGAGCAGAAAGTTTCTGCCCATGTGACGACAAACATCAACTTATTTGTTCCGGGGCATTGATTTAAGTCGAGAGTGTATCACAGTCAGACCCCTTAATTTTCTTCATTCCACAAAAATATAACTAATTTTTAAGTCCTAGTTTCGGAGAGGGTTGAGGACGATACCAGTGTAGGAGGCGATGAGGGCTAACCCCTAGGGTGTAAAGTCCTAGAATCAGCCAATTCCGTAAGGTACAGTGGATAATTCCTTCTTGTTCCCAGCGTCGAGGGGATACCAAAACGCGATCGCGCACAATACTAATCGGAATCTGATGTTGCTTCAACCGCTGCATCAATGCCACATCCTCCAGAATAGGAATATCAGGAAAGCCTCCCATGGCCTTGAAAGTAGAGCGATGGATAAAAATGGCCTGGTCCCCATAGGGAATGCGGGTGAGTCGTGACCTCAGAGATGCTAACCGACTCATCCATTTCAAGACTGGACGAGGGCTGTTGATATCCAGATCGAAAGCTCCGGCTTCCGCTATTTTCATCGCCCGTTGAATTTGCTGAAAGGCACGATCGGGCAATAACGTATCGGCGTGCAAAAACAAAAGGGTGGGAGCTTGGGCAAAATTGGCCCCAGTATTCATTTGGGGACCTCGCCCGACCGGAGCTAAGAGACCCTGAACGTCTGGGGGGAGATATTGAAGCGTCGATCCTCCAGGGTCACCATCCACCACAAGCACTTCATAGGCCGTTCCCTTGGCAATGGTGGTGAGATGATCGAGGAGAGACCGAATATGGGGGCCCTCATGTAGGGCAGGGATAATAATCGACAGTTCAGGTAGAGCAGGATCCAAAGAGGTCATGATGTTGTTGCAAGTACACCCTACTCTCTGTTTGGTGTGGGGATTGCTGCAGTCGGTATTGAAATTTCCGTAAATCTTCTACGGTATCGATATCATACCAAGTGGAGAGTTGATATACAGGGTGCGAATTCAAGAGTTTCAGGGTCTGCTGATAGACCGTTGATGTACTCCATGGCATATTTTGAAAGACCGCTGGAGTAAAATTCTCCGAGGTAAATCCTAAAGTGTAATACCCCCCGTCATCACTAGGACCGATCACAACCTGTTGTTGCTTGAGGGCCTGAAAGCCTTTTTCAAGGTAAGACAAGGGCAAATCAGGGCTGTCACTTCCCGTAATCAAGGCACCCCTATACCCCAGCTCAAAACTGGTCTTGAAAGCATGGGCCATCCGTTCTCCTAAGTCTTCTCCCACTTGAGGAAAATATTGATGATGCTCTCCTAACCATTCCCTCACAGAAGTTTGAGCTTCAGCAGGGGCGAAAAAAATCAGCTGATCAAGACCCAGGGATTCTGTGCTAGAGAGTAAATCTCTAGCAAAACATCGGTACAGGGAAGCTGCCTGCTCATAACCAATCACCCGACCTAACCGAGACTTGACGGTACCGGGAACTGGATCTTTGACAAATAACAGCAGGCAAAATGTGTTGCTGGGATTGGACTGATGCTTTTCCTGGACCCGGTCACTCATAAATCATGCCAATGGCTCAATATTCCTAATCATATTGGCTCTAAGCAGTTTGGAGATGAGGAATGAACTCTTTTTGTCCCTGCCGAATATGGCCTAGGGCATAGCAGAGACGATGCTCTAGGGTGCGATGGGTACACCGAATGACTCGGTTATGGGTGTTGTTGGCAAAAAACCAATCACACCGCCAGAGGTGTCGTTGACAGGTTAAGACCCATTGTTGGCCTTCAAATTCAAAATGGGCAATGAAGTGGGCATGGCGGGTGCCTTGCTCATTTAATCGAATGGTGAGGCCTAAACCGTTTTGTAGCTTGGCACTCATGGCTCGATCCAGTTCTTGCTGAAAAGCAGCCCGTAAATAGACCAAACGTCGTCGATACCGAAGGGCAATTTTCAACTTGCGCTGCTGATACTGCTGACGTTGATGGCGATACATCTGGTCAATGGTTGCTGAGACATTCGTTTTGGGGGTTGGAGGGGAGGCAAGACCGCTGTCCATAACTTTAGTCTCCACTGGCGAATTAATTAGTACAGATGTACTGTATCGAGAATTTATTCTCCTGTCAAGCCTTTAAGTTAAGAAATATTGAGAAACTAAGATTGATGTGAATATACCATATGCAGGTAGAGTGATTTGTTTAGGCACTATATATAGTGCCTAAACAAATACTAGTCATATAAAAAGGCTCTGCTTGATAGCAGAGCCTCTGGAGAAATTGAACGGTAAATGCAGAATCGTGAAGGTCTCTCGTTGTAGAGATGTTGATTAGGTTTCGATTATGCGATCGCAGCCATCTTCACATCATTGGTATTGAGAATCGTCTGGAATTCATCTGAATCCACAGTTTCCTTCTCTACCAAGCGATTCGCAATTTCATCTAAAACCTGACGATTAGACATCAGAACCTCTTTGGACCGTCGATAAGCCTGGTCAACCAGATTGCGCACTTCATCATCAATGGTTGCTGCGGTCTCTTCAGAGAAGTCTCGCTCACTCATGATATCGCGCCCCATAAATGGGTTCCCTTGCTGACGTCCCAAGGCTACCGGACCTAATCGGTCACTCATGCCAAACCGCATAATCATTTGACGAGCCACCCGAGCGACTTGCTGCAGGTCATTAGACGCACCCGTTGTTACTTCTTCTTCACCAAAGATAATCTCTTCGGCAATCCGTCCGCCTAGAGCAACAGCCATCTGATTTTGGAGATAGCTGCGACTGTAAAGACCTGAATCCATTTGATCTTCATTCGGTGTGAACCAAGTCAAACCACCAGCACCGCCACGAGGAATAATGCTGATTTTTTGAACTGGGTCATAGTCAGGCATCAAAGCCCCCACCAGGGCATGCCCTGCCTCATGGTAGGCAACCAAGGTCTTACGACGCTCACTCATCACCCGATCTTTCTTCTCAGGTCCAGCCAAGACGCGATCAATCGCATCATTGATTTCATCCATCGAAATTTCCGTTAGATTCCGTCGAGCCGCCAGAATGGCAGCTTCGTTGAGAAGATTGGATAGATCGGCCCCTGTGAATCCGGGGGTGCGGCGGGCCATTTTCTCTAAGTCAACATCCTTAGAAAGGGTTTTGCCGCGAGCATGAACATTGAGGATTTCACGACGACCTTTATAATCAGGGCGATCCACCACAACTTGGCGGTCAAAACGACCTGGTCGCATCAGCGCTGAGTCTAGAACATCGGGTCGGTTGGTTGCTGCAATAATGATAATGCCAGTATTACCTTCAAAACCATCCATTTCGGTCAGCAACTGGTTGAGGGTTTGTTCCCGCTCATCGTTACCACCGCCGAGTCCAGCCCCTCTTTGGCGACCAACCGCATCAATCTCATCGATGAAAACGATACAAGGCGCATTGGTTTTGGCCTGTTCAAACAAGTCTCTGACCCGAGAAGCACCCACGCCCACAAACATTTCCACAAACTCAGAACCGGAGATGGAAAAGAAGGGGACACCTGCTTCTCCAGCAACCGCCTTGGCTAGCAGAGTTTTACCGGTTCCAGGAGGTCCAACTAAAAGCACACCTTTAGGAATCTTGGCACCCACGGCTGTAAACCGATCCGCATTCTTCAGAAAGTCTACGACTTCCGTCAGTTCCAACTTTGCCTGCTCAATGCCAGCAACATCGTTAAAAGTGACTTGGGTTTGGGGTTCCATCTGTACTCTGGCTTTGGACTTCCCAAAATTCATGGCTTGATTGCCGGGGCCAGACTGAGCTCGACGAAACAAGAAAAATAGTCCAACCAACAGCAGGGCAGGAACTAAAAACGTACTTAATGCTTTAAACAAAACCCCTTCTTCACTGGCAGGTAGGACAGAAATGTCAACGTCCTGCTGGGTCAAAATATCAATGAAGTCAGGATCAGGTGGGAGGTTAACGGTGACGATGCTCTCACCTGCTTTGACTTCGGCCATAGACCGATCCGCACTGATGCGAATCTTCTCAACTTGGTTATTTTCAACTTTATCAATGAGTTCGCTGTAACGCCATGTTGGGTTATCAGCCGGCTGGCGCTCTAGCAAAGTCAGCCCTAAGGCCAGGACCACAATGGCTAAGAGTAAATATAAGCCTGCATTTCTCCACCGCTTCTTCACGGACTCCAATCCTCCAGGTTCAAAATAGGGCGATGCAATCGCTACGTTAACTAATGTTAACCCATTCTCCCAGAGGGTGGGTTTAGTGGCTAGGAATAACGCTATTTTCAGGATTCACTAAGCGCAGTAACTTTTGTTTGATCTGGGTGTCGTAGACACTCCATTTCAATTTGGCAAAGTCAGAATTCTCATTGAGACCTGATAAAAATCCCATGGGAATCTCAAAACCGCCCGCTAGGGAGCGGCCACCGCCAAAAAATCGACCTTGAGTATCTTGGCCAAAGGCTTCCTTGATAAATTCATCGGGGTCAAGGGTAATTTTGGTGGTCCGTAAGGAACCCACAACGAGTTCTAAGTCTTCATCTTCGTCATGGACAATACCGTAAACCACGGCAGTGTGAACATTGTCTTCCGTAACCAAAAAGTCAGCCGCTTGGGGAATGGCATCTCGGTTGTCATATCTCAGGAATCCGACCCCAGCAATCATAAAGTTATTGTGGATAGTGCGATTCTTAAGGGCACTCTCAATCACATCCATCACCTGTTTGGAACGAGAGGATTGCAGAACGGTATTGAGTAATTGGCTATCGTAGAAGCGACTCAAATAAGCCGCTGCCAGAAAATCTTCCTCCTGGGCCTGTCGCAAATAATTGGTATCAGAGCGCAGGCCATGCATGAGGGCCGTTGCACAGTTCACATGTTCGCTAACGCTGCTATCAAACTCTAGCAACCCCGCCTGTAGGTACTGGGTCATAATGGTCGCCGTGGCCCGAGTGTTAGGTCGTATGTCCGTATACTCAGCCTTAATGCCTTCTTGCAAGCTATGGTGATCGATAATGACAGTGATTGGGATGCTTGCTGCTTGAAGAATAGGAACTAGCTGACTCGTAGTCCCTTGATTGTCGATGAGAACACAGCCTTGGTAGGCCGATAGATCCTTCTCTTTAGTTTTCGGAGATTGACAGGCCCACCGTTGAATGGGGAGGCTAGTTAGCTTCACTAAGGCGATATTCTCTTGGTGGCTGAGGGTGCCAGCATACAAAATCTCACACTGGATATCGTATTGCTCAGCAATGAGTTTATAGGTCCAGGCTGAAGATAAGGCATCAGGATCAGGAAAATCCTGCAAAATGACAAGTTGAGATTCCCCTCGATGGCTGTCCAGAAGTTTTTTGAAAGCATCTGTCCGTTGTTCCCGCGCCCGCTCATTCAAACTAGTGAGGTTATTCGCAGGGCGAGACCCCATTTTTTCAGCTGTATTTATGGCTGAACGAGATTCTGATTTGAGGTCAACTGACTTCAAAGAAGTTGAAACCATAATAAAAACCTAAATTTAGGTGGGAGGAATATTTCAGATAAGACGTAGACACGGACAGGTTCACTTTAAAACCGGAAGCTAATTCTGAAGGTTATATCATGATTTGTTGGGCTTAAGATCAAGGAGCTTTGAGTTAATCCCATCATATTATCTATGACAATCTTAGTCTGTAAGGCTCATAGCCTTATTGTCAGGATACCCCTAAATATTTGGTGAGCAGACCCTACCCCTGGTCATTTTTCTCTAGTCTTTGCCTATATGTGTCTGCCCATTACATGCCGATCACATATTTTCGCCATTCCTGATGAACACCACTACGCAGGTGTTTTGTAACTTCAAAATATAGGCTGCTATAGGGGCGGCGAGGAGGCTGTTTCAATTTCAATCGAGCTTCGTGGGGCGTGCGATTACCTTTTTTGACATTGCAACGAACACAAGCTGCCACCATATTCTCCCAGGTGTCGCCTCCCCCACGGGATTTCGGTATGACGTGATCCAGGGTTAAGCCGTCTCCAATATAGCCACAGTACTGACAAGTATGGCTATCACGATGGAGTAGATTACGACGGGTTAAAGGAATTTCTTTATAGGGGACGCGCACATACTGACGCAACCTAATGACTGTGGGCAAGGGAAAATCCCGATACACAAACTTGCCATTGTGTTCAACTTGCTCAGCTTTTTCTTTGAGGACTAAAACAACCGCTCGGCGCCAGCTCGTAATATTCAGCGGTTCATAGGAGGCATTCAGAACGAGAACTTTGCCCATGAATCCTTGTCCAAGGAGATCTGATACAGATAGTAGCATATGGGCCATGAAACCCATTAATTGAAGGAGGTTAGCTTGCTTTCCCCGTCGGTAAATACAACTCCAACATTACGGTTTTCCTGCTGACAGAATGCGAGCTGGCTCTCTATAGTTAGTGTATTCACCCAGCAACTGTGGCCTCAGATCCATTGCCTGAGAGTATTTAGAAATATTAGGGAATTGCCTTCCAAGGTGATTTGTCTCTCTACTATCGTGTTCATCATGAATATGAGTGGGGACGATTTCTGCACTGAAACCGTCTAAACCAGGTTCGGTAAATACGCCTTCAAGATCTGGATAAGAGAGTCACAGTATAGATGTAAGTCAATCAGCCAAAAACGCTTAAAAAGTACGTATATACTAATTTGTACTAGCCGATTGGTGTTTTGAACGCTGGTCATAGACCTGTTTGTTTTCCAGACGATTATTTTAGAAGGAGCCTGAAGAAACCTATGGCAAAAGTTGTTGGAATAGACTTAGGAACCACTAATTCCTGTGTAGCTGTGATGGAAGGGGGTAAACCCACTGTTATTGCTAATGCAGAAGGATTCCGGACAACCCCCTCCGTCGTAGCTTTCGCGAAAAATGGGGATCGATTAGTGGGCCAAATTGCCAAACGCCAATCGGTCATGAATCCTGAAAATACGTTTTACTCTGTCAAACGTTTTATTGGCCGTCGCCAAGATGAAGTGACCAATGAGCTGACTGAAGTCCCTTATAAAGTTTTGAATGAAGGGGGCAGCATCAAATTAGACTGCTCCAATGCGGGTAAAAAGTTTGCACCCGAAGAGATCTCAGCTCAAGTCCTCCGCAAGCTCGTGGATGATGCCAGCAAGTATTTGGGAGAAAAGGTCACTCAGGCAGTAATTACCGTACCCGCTTACTTTAATGATTCTCAACGTCAGGCCACGAAAGATGCTGGCAAAATCGCTGGCGTAGAAGTCTTACGGATTATTAACGAACCCACGGCAGCCTCCTTAGCCTATGGCTTGGATAAAAAGAGCAATGAAACCATTTTGGTCTTTGACTTGGGTGGAGGAACTTTTGATGTCTCGGTTCTAGAAGTGGGCGACGGAGTATTTGAAGTTCTGTCTACTTCGGGCGATACCCATTTGGGTGGAGATGACTTCGATAAAAAAATTGTTGACTACTTGGCCGCAGAGTTTCAAAAGAGTGAAGGGATTGATCTTCGCAAAGATAAACAGGCTCTACAACGGCTAACAGAAGCGGCAGAGAAAGCCAAAATCGAGCTATCCAATGTCACCCAAGCCGATATCAACCTACCATTTATCACCGCGACTCAGGACGGTCCTAAGCACCTAGACAATACTCTAACTCGGGCTAAATTCGAGGAAATTTGCTCTGATTTAATTGATCGCTGTCGAGTGCCAGTAGAGAATGCGGTTCGCGATGCCAAAATTGATAAAAGTGCCCTGGATGAAGTGGTGATGGTGGGTGGTTCGACTCGCATTCCCGCCGTTCTCGAAGTTGTAAAGAAGGTTTTGGGCAAAGAGCCTAACCAATCTGTAAACCCTGACGAAGTGGTTGCTGTGGGAGCCGCGATTCAAGCAGGGGTGCTTGCAGGTGAGGTGAAGGATATTCTCTTGCTCGACGTTACCCCCTT
>CALDHF010000262.1 GCA_937941595.1 uncultured Acaryochloris sp.
AACGACGGTGGGCGTGGCTGTGGACCACCCTTTCACGGTTACCAATAATTTTTTGACTACCGACATTATTAATCTCAATCCTATCGGCACCAATGCCAACTATAGTGTCCAGCTGCTAGATGCTAGCGGCAATGTCCTGACCGATACCGACAATGATGGTCTTCTGGATACTGGCATCTTGGATCCCAATCAATCTCAAAATTTTATTTTGCGAGTCACTCCTCTAGCGGGCGCAAGTGCAGCTGATATCACGGAGATTGAAGCCATATCCTTTATGGATCAGCAGATCGATCCAGCCAATAACAGAACCTTATCTATCACCAAGACAACCACACTCCAAAGCCAGCCTCCTAAGCTCGTTCTGGTCAAACGAATCACCGCGATCAATGGCAACCGCAATTTCAACCCCAATGACAATACAGCTTTGAATCAGTTTATTGATGATGTTAGTGCCAATGATAATGAGGCGGGCTGGCCTAGCGATTACTTAGTCGGGGCTTTCGATGCGGGCCAGGTCCGGCCGGGGGATGAAATTGAGTATACGATTTACTTTCTGAATGCCGGAGGACGTCCAGCCCATAACGTCAACATTTGCGATCGCTTACAGGCATTCCAAACGTTTCAAACGCTCCCATTCATCTCGGGTGGAGAAGCAGAATTTCAGCTAGGAAGCAATGCAGTCTTGCCGTTAACGGCTGCCAACGATAGTAGCGATCGCGCTCAATTTATCGTACCTAATGCAGCAATACCGGGTGAGTGCAATTTGTCTGGCCCTAATGATAACGGGGCATTTGTCCTCAATCTAACGGGTAGTTCCGGGACAGGTATGCCGAATCTACCCAATCTTCCAGATTCAACTGGAGCCGGAGCGCCAAATGATTCCTATGGGTTATTCCGGTTTCGTACAAGAGTGGATAATTAGAGGAGACTTTGGTTACCATAAACAGTCGAAAGTACCAAGACACGGCATTGCGCGAACCATTTAAAGACTGCTCGATTCCGCAGCTTCGCTTTCATCACATTGTGGTCTCGTGATTCAATTGTAATTCTTGTTAACGGGCAGCTTCCTCTCAATATCGTCCTTTCTCGAATAGGATGTCGGGGATGTCTCCATCCCACTCAACCGTTAGTTTTGAGTCACCCGTCGAATACTCTGATGTGATGTAACCCTCGGTGACAACATAACGACCGGTCAACCAGTTGTTGTCGATGACCCAAGTCCAATAGTTACCAGAATGCGCAGCTCCAGCGTCGTTCACAAACACCTCATAAGTTTTACCATTCGGAGAAGTTACAGAGGATAGTTGGCGAGAATATTCAGTAAAGGGAGTAAACTCTACGCCACGAGGGACAAGTTGGTAGTAGATGCGAGCGCCGACGGCGAACGCGCCAACAATGGAACCTATTGAAATTATTGTTTTGCGAGTCAGTTGCGGCATTGACTATCCTGTCGACATACGTTGAAGTTATAAGTGATAACGTTAATCTGTGCTTTACTGGCTATGCGGTTCAATGCAAGATTAGACCGCACTCTCGCACGGTAACCTGAGGATTCCCATTCTTGGCTCTTAAGAGCTATTTCTCCATCCAACTCAGCAGCTTTCATCCGAGCGTCCTCAATTGAAACGACGGAAATCCTAATTTAGTGGTCGGGCTCTCTTTTCACTGGGGAAGCTTACTCACTCGTATTTATTCGAAATATTATTACGATAGATATTTTTATGTTTTCAAAAAAAGTTTTATCAGATAGCTTTAGCCAAAGCTGTTGAGATGTTTTGTTACATCAGCACGATAAACAACAGAATACTTGGAAGTGGTTTCAAATCTATGTCAGATAGTTTAGGTTGAGAATATTAATCTGCACATTAAAATACGGCATTGAGATAAGGTTCTTAAAGATATTCAGATTAAAAATATAATCCATCCTTAGAAACTTAGAATCCAGAAGAAAAGCAATTTTTTTGTTGTAATTTTAGGCTAAGTAACATCAGTAGACACAGCTTTTTTCTGACCCAAGCGGGGTTCAGTGCCTGCCAATAACCGTTGAATATTCGCCCAATGCCGCCACACCCCATAGATACTCGCTATGATGCCGAACAACACATAAGCCCAGGGTTGTTGGGTCACCAACATCAGGATCGGTAGGGAAACCGCAGCACTAATAGAACTAAGGGATACAATCCGCGAGATAGCTAAAACTAAAGCAAAAATACCCAAGGCTGCCAGACCGACGCTCCAGTTGATCATCAAAAACACCCCTAGGCCTGTCGCAACCGACTTTCCCCCTGTGAAATTCAGCCAAATAGATTTGCTATGGCCCAAAATTGCCATTATTGCTGCCAATATCACTAGCCAAGATAGCCATGCAGACGCATTAACTGTTTCAGGAGCTTGTTCGAGAAATGAGCTGTTGGCGTAAGCCTGATACGTGAGTGAGATCGCACCCGCCCCCTTGAGAATATCCACCGCCAACGTCACTAAACCCGGCCCTTTCCCCAAGGTCCTCAAGACATTAGTGGCTCCTGTTGAGTTAGAACCATGCTCTCTAATATCAATCCCTTTGAGGATTTTACCCAGCAAATAGCCCGTGGGAATGGAGCCTAAACCATAGGCAATCACTAACAAAACAGCATTACAAAGGAGCCAAAGAGCCATAGGGGTTAACATCTTTTCTGGGTCAGCAAATACAGAAGTCACTCTTATTTATTATTTCATGTTGAGAAGTCAAGCTTCCATCCTGGATCATCATTGTGCCCACCAGTCCTAATGGTCCACTCAGACCCTGTTGTCAAATGGGGCATTCATCATACTGCTATTCCACATCGTTGCTCTGCCGAACGTCAAAACATATTTTTTTGACGCTTGGTAGACAAACGTTGGTAGCCCTAGATATACTACATTTGTAGCATAAACTTACAATGTTCATATCGAAGCGTTGTGAGTACTGCCCTGGTATCCAGTCCATTCTCAGCAATGCATCTAAAAACAGACCCCTATCTCCATCGACAAGACCGTTGGCCCCAACAAGGACGAGTGATTCTCGCTCAATATGATGCTGACTCAATTGTGGTTTATCAGGCTTATCGACCAGCTATTGGTAATTTTGCTGCCCAAAATGGCTATTTTGGCGGAGATTTTAAGCTCTCGCGGATGACGTGGATTAAACCCAATTTTTTGTGGATGATGTACCGCTCAGGATGGGGAACCAAAGCTGGACAGGAAGTGATTCTAGCCATCCGTCTCCACCGATCAGCCTTTGACTCGATTCTGGCTCAGGCCGTGCATTCGTCTTTCCAGTCAGACCGCTATGAGAGTCAAGACGCTTGGAAGCAGGCCGTCCAAACGTCTGATGTACGCCTGCAATGGGACCCCGACCATAATCCAGCAGGCCATAAGCTGGAACGACGAGCAATTCAATTGGGCTTACGAGGAGAAGCGATCCGCCAATATTCACAAGAGTGGATTATCAGTATTGAAGATATTTCAGACTTTGTGGCAGAACAACGCCAGCATGTTGCCTCTGGAACCTACAAATCTCTCCTAACTCCATCTGAATCACCCTATCCAGGAGCGGGTCAGGACACTGCTCAAAAATTGCAGATCCCAGAAACTTTCTCGACATCTTGTTGAAGTCTCTAATCTGGATGTCACAATGAGGTTTGTGATCAAGATGGGGCATGACCGTGGGTTTCAAAATTGGCTTACTTGGCTTAGGTACAGTCGGTACAGGTGTTGGTGAGATATTTGCCAATCCTCAAGGCCGACATCCCCTCTTGCAAGAAATGGAAATTGCCAAAGTCGGGGTGCGATCTCTAGACAAAGCCCGCAGCCTCGACCTACCTGATGAAGTGCTCACCACTGATCTCAAAGCGATTGTGCATGACCCCGATATCGACATGGTCGTCGAAGTGATTGGGG
The DNA here is from genome assembly GCA_937941595.1 of uncultured Acaryochloris sp. Lineage (GTDB taxonomy): Bacteria > Cyanobacteriota > Cyanobacteriia > Thermosynechococcales > Thermosynechococcaceae > Acaryochloris. Next base: position 3,919 of record CALDHF010000262.1, read on the forward strand.
GACTAGAACCCGCACGGTCTCTGATTTTAGAAGCCATTGCCCAGGGCAAGCATGTTGTCACTGCCAATAAAGCAGTGATTGCTCGCTATGGCGAAGAAATTTTTGCAGCAGCCACCCAATCTGGGGTCTACGTCATGATTGAGGCTGCCGTGGCCGGGGGGATTCCAGTGATTCAACCCCTCAAAGAATCTTTAGGGGCCAACCGCATTCATACCCTGATGGGGATTCTCAACGGCACTACCAATTACATTCTCACCAAAATGCAGCAGTCCGGCGCTGCCTTTGATGATGTTCTCGCTGAAGCCCAAGCCTTGGGCTATGCCGAAGCTGATCCAACGGCGGATGTCGATGGTTTGGATGCGGGGGATAAAATTGCGATTCTGGCGTCCCTGGCGTTTGGCGGCCGCATTGATTTAGAACAGGTGCATCGAGAAGGGATTCGCCAAGTGAGTGCCACCGATATCAACTACGCCAAAAACCTGGGATTTGTGATTAAGCTGCTTGCGATCGCAAAACAATCCCCCACTCATTACGAAGCGCCCCCCGCTCAATTAGAGGTTCGCGTGCATCCCACCCTCGTCCCCATCGATCATCCCTTGGCCAACGTCAACGATGTTTTCAATGCCCTGTTAATCGAAGCCAATCCTCTGGGCCAAGTGATGTTCTTCGGACCCGGTGCAGGGGCAGGTCCCACGGCTAGTGCGGTTGTTGCCGATTTAATCAATATCACCGCTCTGCTGAAAACGGGGTTAGTTGCCAATGATCCAGAAACCCCCAGAATTCATCCCCTCTTGGCCTGTTCTCATCAACATCGCTACGATATCGCCCCCATGGACGATCTCACGACGCGATTTTATGCCCGCTTCTTAACCAAAGACCATCCGGGTGTCATCGGTAAGCTGGGCACTATTTTTGGCAATCATGGAGTCAGTCTCGAATCTGTTGTGCAGACCGGGATTAAGGCCGAATTAGCCGAAATCGCAGTGGTGACTTATGACGTCCAAGAAGGGAATTTTCGGCAAGCCCTTGCTGAAATTCGGCAGCTAGAAGCGATCGATTCTATTCCTAGCTTACTTAGGGTTTTATAACGGCCCATATCCGATACACAAAGGTTGGGCTGCTAAAAAGATCATGTGCTCAACTCCCTGTGACTGTTATTTGAAGTAGAACAAAAGCCTAAAACCTTAATCAAATAAGGGTCAAAAGGCTCCAGCTCCCCAACTAGTATCAGAGAAACCTGGTACCAGTTGGGGAGCTCTTAGCAAATATGCGTTTTCTTTGTGCCACCAAAATCTGGGACTGGTGTCGTTAGGTCTCTAAAAGGTCAAGGGAACTGCACCATGCAAGCCAGAGATGGCGCCCAATAACCTGAATAATCCTGAATCTATCTTTCATTCTCCATCTCAACAACTGAAAATATCCTATTTCCACCCAGGCAACAGAATCAGAGAATAGGGCCATTCTTCAATATTTATATTGATGAAATTCAGTTTCAGATTCTGAATTCTCTGTTATTGGGATCTTTTAGAAACGGATAAATAGGTGCCAGAAAAAAAAATTCTGATTAATTTTATATTTCAGAGTCATAAAAAGATTCGAGAGATGGAAGTTTGACAAAAGTTCGATTATTTAACTAAGATCCTGTGAAAGAAAAATCTCACTAGAACGTGATGAGCCTGTAAATCGCTCTTGTTTCAACAGGATTGGTATTGGGTTGAGATTTTGTGGATGTGTCTCAATTCAAATGGTTAAGTCAGTTAAAGAAACCAACACTTTAGTGAGGATTGATTATGAGCTTTGATGTTGATACCAATGGTGTTTTAGAGAGTACCTTAATCCCCGCTGGCTTAGATCCTTTATCCCCTCGTAATCCATTTGGGCCTAGCCAGACCCTATTTGCAGATCTTGGCCAAGGCCCCCAGGCTATGCCCGGTCTTCCAGATTTATCAAATCTGAATTGGGATACTGGACTGCAAGGTCAGGGAAAAGGTCAGTTCGAGAATAGTCTCAGCTCACCTCTGCAACCTGTCCTCGATGAGCCAGAGTCTGCCAACTCCTGGGTGGATAAGGTTCTCATGGATATTCCGATCGTTGATACTGCAGCCAAAACAAGCGCAGGACTCATTACGAATAGTTCCGTCTTTATCGAGCAAGCCGCAGAGTCGAGCAGGCTTTTGGCCAAAGATACTGCTGAAGGTATCGGTGACACTGTACACAACTGGATGGATACGGCAGCAGAGAGCTGGAACGATCCGAGCAATAGTATTCACAATGGACTCAATCATCAGGCCAGAGCATTTGTTGACAGCCTGGGCAAACTAGCCACTGACGTTGGCAACAGTCAATGGCTAGCAAGCGTCAAAAAGCAATTAGGGTCTGCGTCAGAAGGTCTGGACGCATGGGTTGGAGAAATTAACAGCAGCCTGGGATATGTCGATGATGCATCAACAATTCAGGACGCAACTGCTCTAGAGGCAGCGGAGTTAAGACTGCAAGAGAATCTAGTCAACTTGAGCGAGAATCCAGATTTCCTCAAGACGTTTGAGACGGCGTTTGGAGATGATATTGAGGTCTCTGAAGCGACCGAGCTGGTTGGTGATTTCGTTTCAGGAGACGGGAGGCCAGAGATTAAGGTCGTAGCGGCGGCAGATCTCAAGGGTGAGGGTGCCTTTGGCGACAACACGATCTTTGTCTCGGATCAGCTTCTGGCTCAAAGTTCAGATAATACAGATGCGTTAGATGCTGTTCTGCTGGAAGAAGCGGGCCACTATTTCGACCAGGAGCTAAACGACACTGACTCAGCGGGTGATGAAGGAGCCATTTTTTCAAGGCTGGCCCGAGGTCAAGCAATTGCTGATGGTGACCTACTGAGATTGAGGAGTGAATATGATCACTCTACGCTGCTTTTCGGCGATCAAGTCATAGATGTCGAGAACTACTATTTGTCTGACGCAGAAAAGGTTGAGATCCAGAATTCTACGAACACTCCCGTCGATGGCTCTGACCGCAGACTATATCTGCAATCTGGCACAGTAGATAAATTTGATGCAGCTTATGAGGCTCAGCAAGAGTCCGCTACGCCAGCGCTAGCCCCTGTGATACCTGTCAGTCCTCCTGAAAATCCGAGACAGGCCGATCGGGGTCAACCAGAGGCAAGCGCTTCACCATATACAGGAATGACAGCTGATGCAGCAGAAGCTTGGAGTCAGGCTGCTGAAGAAGATAAAGCATCAGAGAATGCCAATACCGTGGTTATCGAAGGGAGTGGTGACACCCTTTCAGCCATTGCAGCTCGGCATGGGGTGCAATGGACAGATTTGAGAAAGCCCAATGGAGAGGCGTTTACAGAAGAAGAGGCCAGACTCCTGCAAATCGGTGATCAGGTGATCTTACCCGATCAGCCAGCAGAGGAGCCGGTTAGTTCTGCACCTGAAAATCCAAGACAGGCCGATCGAGGTCAGCCAGAAGCAAGTGCTGCCAGTTCTGCACCTGAAAATCCAAGACAGGCCGATCGAGGTCAGCCAGAAGCAAGTACTTCGCCGTATACAGGAATGTCGGCTGATGCAGCAGAAGCTTGGAGTCAAGCAACAGAAGGGGGAGCTTCTTCAGAAACAAATTCTCCTCCAGAGAATCCCCGGCAGGCCGATCTTGGTGTGAGTCAGTCAGAGGTTGAAGCTACGAACAGAACTGAGGAACAGAGTAGCGGAGAGACGGAGGCAAGTACCAGTGATAATAGGTTTAATGATGTAAATGGAGATCAGTCCAACATTCATGGCTTCGACCCATCATCATCTGACGAATCCGATGCATTTTTCGGCTATTTTGGCGAAGACGGCAACGGAGATTATGTTGCCGGAGCGGGTCTTGTTGATTACGAAAACTCAGATGAGAATGGCTGGTTTTCTTCTTTGGAGATTCTTACGGCGGAAGGTAGAGTGAACGCAGATACGGATAGTTTTGCAGGAGCGGAGTTTGATGCACAGGTTGTTGAAACCGACTTGAATATAAGTGGGCATGGTCTCAACCTTAGCTACTTGACTGCCAATGGAAATCTTGGTGGTAATGCAGATGGATTTGGTGCCTTGTTCAATGCCAATATCGCAGACATCAACTATTCAAATGGTGCACCCAGTCCAGACAACAGCAACGATATCAGTTTCAATGGGGGAGTATCGGCTGGTGTCGGTGGTGGTTTGAACTTTGTTTATTCTGACCCTGATAATGATGGAATCAGAAATGTTGGTTTCGATACATCTGTATTGTTTGTAGATGTTAGCCTCACCTCCGAAGATGCTGGGCAAGCAGTCGAAGATCTTGAAGCACAAGGGACAGAAGTTAAAGGGGGCGTAAACCGCTTCATAGGATGGCTATCCGGTGACGACATTGGAAGATAAGCTAGTTCGCAATACGGACGATCGCATCTCTGAGCTACAAAACGATAGAACGCTATGCCCCAAACTATCTTTTAGTTATGGATTAATATTTTTCAGCAGAGCATAGCTTGCAAAAGTGACTATCCAATATATCTCATTTATCTTCAGGAATTAAGACTGACAGTTCTGGTCATACATGTCCTGAATAACACTGATAACTCGTTGCAAATCTGCATCCGTGAGGTTAGAACCAGACGGCAGACAGAGGCCTCGCTGGAATAACTGTTCTGAGACCTCTCCACCAATACACTCAGCATCCGCAAATACAGGTTGCAAATGGAGGGGTTTCCAGACCGGTCGTGATTCAATCTGATGTTTAGCTAGGGTTAGGCGTATTGATTCGCGATCGCACCCAAATACCTCGGGATCAATGGTCAAGCACGTCAGCCACCGCGTCGATGTTCCAAAATCTGCTTCGGGCATAAACACCAGACCCGGCAACTCTCCCAAGGCTTGATCATAGGTTTCAAAATTATGACGCCGAGCTGCCACCCGCTGCTCTAACACTTGCAACTGTCCTCGACCTATCCCCGCCAAGACATTACTCAAACGATAGTTATAGCCAATTTCAGAGTGTTGATAATGGGGCGCAGGATCTCTGGCTTGGGTCGCCAAAAACCGGGCTTTTTCCATCAGCGTTGGCTCCTCCGAGACCAACATCCCCCCACCAGACGTCGTAATAATTTTATTGCCATTAAAAGAATAGATACCCATTTTGCCAAAGGTACCCGGAGCTTTGCCCTTATACGTTGCCCCTAAAGCTTCTGCCGCATCCTCAATCAACGGTATCTCGTAGCGATCGCAAATATCCAAAATGGGATTAATATCCGCACATTGACCATAAAGATGAACCAGAAGTACTGCTTTAGGCAGTTTGCCCAGCCGATCGCGGTATTGAAGTGCATCAATAAGCAACCCTGGATTCATGTTCCAGGAATTGCGATCGCTATCAACGAAAACAGGCCTTGCTCCCAAATAAGCAATCGGATTAGCGGTAGCCACAAATGTCAAAGTTGAGCAAAAAACCTCATCCTCTGGACCGACTCCGGCCAGTCGTAACGCCAAATGGAGTGCCGCCGTACCGGAACTGACAGCCGCTGCATGGGCAGCCCCCACCGTTGCACAGAACTCATCTTCAAAGGCATCAACATTAGGTCCAATCGGAGCAATCCAATTCGTAGTAAAAGCTTCATGGACAAATCGGAGTTCTTCGCTTCCGAGATGGGGAGAGGACAGTAGAATCGGGTTCATTCTTTTTAATATGCAGACAAGTGAAATTCTAACGAATCCCAGTCAACCCTACCCTTGTAGGCAAAGATTAGCGACTCAATCAATCCAGGAATTACGACTCACCCCAACCTCGCTCATCCCGAAGATCTGGCATAGTTGCACAACCTTCTGCCGAGATATTCTTGCTCGAAAGAACCGAAAATACTGTCTTAAATAAAATAGAAAAATATAGTTTCATACTCTTATTATTGACATACCATACATCAAGCTTAAATTTTTCGTCCCAGCTTAACGCATTACGGCCATTAACTTGTGCCCATCCAGTTACCCCTGGCCGCACAAGGTGACGTTGTGCCTCTTCATCCGTATAAAGAGGACCATATTCTACTAATAATGGTCGTGGCCCCACGAGACTCATATGGCCAATAATCACATT
>CALDHF010000263.1 GCA_937941595.1 uncultured Acaryochloris sp.
ACAGCCGCTTCCCGGGCATTTTCTTGGGGAACGACTAATCCCATCAAACCCATCTGTTTCGCTGCGGCAGCAATGGCTAATACCCCAGTGACTGGACGCAAGGTGCCATCCAAAGACACCTCCCCCAAGAACAAAAAATCCCCCAGAAGTTGGGGATTAATTTGATCCGAAGCTGCTAGGATGCCCATACTAATCGGTAAGTCAAAACTAGGCCCCTCCTTGCGCAAATCCGCGGGCGTCAGATTAATAACAATCCGTCGCATTGGAAAGGCCAAGCCCGAATTCCGCAATGCCGCTTTCACCCGTTCCTTAGATTCTTGCACTGCTGCATCCGGCAAACCAACAATTACAATGCCAGGTAATCCCCCTGAAACATCCACTTCAACACCAACTTTAATGGCATCAATGCCAATTAATGAAGCGCTCCATATCCGAGCCAACATAGTCTAGATTTCCTCTATTGTGTGTCTTTAGATCCAAGCAGGTTCAGAATGGGCGTCCTTTCCCTCTCACTCTAACCAGTATTATTCATGACTATCTGAGAAAATCTTCCAAGCTTTGCTGATGAGAAAAGCCCAATATTAGATATATAAAACCGGTTATTTGGTGAGATATCATCACAATCTAAGGTGAACTCACTGGTGAAGAATCCAGGCTAAGCAGTTTTCACAAGAATGCTAACGATACCAGCAGAGTCTTTCGGAGAAACAGCATGATATTAACAACCCGGCAATGGGGATGGGATATGGTCATTAACACACATCCCCATTGCCAGCAGCCTTTCTGAACCGAACTGCCTGTGGCTTACAATCTGTCGTTATCCCTGGAGACTGTTATCTTTGTGACTCATCTGTTCACAACACAAACAAATAATATTGCACTACATCGAACATTAGCTTCGATGTAGTGCAATATTATTCTGAACTTTAGGGTTGATTATACTGTGGTGATTTCCTTTTCTTTGTCTGCGAGAATCTGATCTATTTGGCCCGTATACTTATCGGTTAAGCCTTGGATCTTGTCCTGTAAATCTTTGGATTCGTCTTCAGAAATATCACCGCTTTTTCCCAGTTTACGAGCGGTATCAATGCCATCTCGGCGAATATTTCGAATCGCTACTTTTCCTTCCTCAGCAATTTTACCCGCCATTTTGACGAAATCTTTACGACGCTCTTCGGTCAAGGGAGGAATATTGAGTCTGATCGTGGACCCATCATTGTTGGGGACTAAGCCCAAATCTGAGAGGGAAATAACTTTTTCAATATCGCTTAAACTGCCCGGATCAAAAGGTTGAATCGTGAGGGTACTCGCGTCAGGGGTACTGATAGTTGCCAACGACCGCAGAGGGGTGTCTGTGCCGTAATACTCCACCACAATCCGATCCAGCAAAGAGGCATTTGCTCGTCCAGTACGAATCGTATTGAGTGCCCGTTTCATGGCCTCAATAGACTTTTTCATGGACGCTTCGGTTTCAGCTAATGTCACAAGAACCTCCCACAATCGTACCGATAGATTCACCCAATAGGGCGCGCCGAATATTCCCAGGGACGGATAAATCGAAGACCAAGATGGGGATGTCGTTGTCTTTGCAAAGTGCGATCGCAGTGCTATCCATCACACCCAAATCATGGGTCAGAACATGTCCGTAGGTCAAACTTTGAAATCGCCGAGCATTCGGGTTAATTTTCGGATCTGAGTCATAGATCCCATCTACTTTGGTTGCCTTCATAATGATGTCCGCATCAATTTCAGCGGCCCGCAACGCAGCGGTGGTATCTGTGGTGAAAAAAGGATTCCCTGAGCCTGCACCAAATACCACAACTCGGCCTCGCTCAAGATGACGCATGGCTTTGCGGCGAATATAGGGTTCAGCCAGTTCTTGCATCGAGATGGCAGTTTGGACCCGGGTAGGCACCTCAATTTGTTCCAATGCATCCTGGAGGGTCATGGCATTCATAACCGTAGCGATCATGCCAATGTAATCTGCGGTAGCGCGATCCATCCCTGCGGCTGCACCTTTAACCCCTCGAAAAATATTACCGCCGCCCACCACAATTGCAATTTGGATGCCTTGTTGAGAGACATCCGAAATCTCTTCGGCAATGCCTTGGACAATAGTGGGGTCGATGCCATAGGGAAGATCTCCCATCAGGGCTTCGCCACTGAGCTTTAATAGAACCCGCTGATAGGTATTCCCCATGCAATGATGACTGCTATAACTCAAATTGCTCCCCAATTAAGATAGCAGGATTAGGCCCCAGCAGATTAGCTAAGATGATTTTATTTCAGATTTCCAAGCATTGCCTTTTATGAGCAAACACTGTTATTCACTAGAGAGACTCATTGGGTTTAGAACCTGCAAGGCGAAGATAAATGGTTGTCGACAGACTCCAAGGTTATCCAAAATAGGTACGGTTATAGAAGATACAAGTTTTGAAAATAGGATGGCAAACAATGTTGTGGCAACCTTGGCGCCGAATACTGTGGCTCTCTAGCCTCTGTGCCTGTGTATGGTTACTGAATATCGGAGGATTTCCAGCGTTCGTCAATGCTGAGCCAACGGCTCCTCCTGCCTATACTGCAGAGGTTGAGGCTCAAGTGGCAGATCTCTTTCAACAAGCGATGGATGCCACTAATAAGGGTGATTTTGCGGTTGCAGAACAATTATGGACCGATGCTTTAGAGTTCGTACCTAATAATCCTGCCATTTGGAGCAATCGCGGCAATTCTAAGGTCAGCCAAGGCGAATTTGAGGCAGCTTTAGTGGACTATGATAAATCGGTAGAACTCGCTCCTGATCAGCCGGATGCCTATCTCAACCGAGGCACAGTTCAGGAAGGGTTGATGCATTGGGATGCTGCGATCACAGATTACAACAAAGTTCTGGAATTAGATCCTCAAGATGCCGCTGCTTACAATAACCGCGGCAATGCTAAAGCTGGCCAAGGCAATTGGGACGCTGCAGTCACTGATTTTGCCAAAGCTACTGAATTATCTCCGCAGTTTGCGTTTGCGCGAGGGAACTATGCCCTCGCTCTATACCAAATTGGTAAAAAAGATGAAGCAATTCGCACGATGCGCAATGTGATTCGAAAATATCCACAGTTTGCTGATATGCGAGCTGCCTTAACTGCGGCTCTCTGGGATCAAGGCCAAATCGGAGAAGCTGAAAGTAATTGGGTGGCCGCCCTAGGCTTAGATCCAAGATATAAAGATATCACTTGGCTCACAGAAATTCGGCGTTGGCCCCCTGATTTAGTCGTTAACATGGAGAATTTTCTCAACTTGTCAGCCAAGAAAGTCTCTGAATCCTAAGACCATCCATATGCCAGATCTGGTTCGTTGTCCAAATTCTTGCTCGTGTTGCTCACCATGCCTTTAGAACCCTTACAACAGGTTTTAACCACTTTAAAAAAAACGCAATGGCAACATGAACAAGAATTTGGAAAATT
>CALDHF010000264.1 GCA_937941595.1 uncultured Acaryochloris sp.
TTCAATCCCGACTGCTCGATCTGCTCCAGCACCGATAGGTTCGGGGATAAGGTTGGTTTATTCACCCGAGCAGCTAAGACTTCTTCAGGGGTTGTCGCAATAATGGGTTTGGGCTGGAAGCGATCTTCGTCCGTGTTCTGGATACAAACCACGCCATCGACTTTCCCCTGCTTCAGCATCTCCATACCAATGGTGCTGACAATTCCTGTCCATTGGGCGCCGGGAATCGGATCAATTTTACGGGCCGTCATCATGTGGGTACTGACCCCGAAGTACCAGTCATCCTCGTTGTCCAGGTCTCGGCTGCGGCCATGGGCTTTTTCTTCCAGCTCTGCCACCTGTTGGTTTAAGAACGCACAGGCTTCTTTGACGTAATGAATATAGTAAGTGTCGCAAAGACCGCACTCACTGCAGAGTTCTTTCGCAGGTCGTGGGCTGGTCGGCTTTAAGGCTTTGGCTTTTTTGTGGGGTTGTACCGAGGTCATGAATAAAACCCTTTGTAATTCAGCACTCTATGGCAAAGTGCCGATTTAATATCGAGCTTTCTGATTGTAAACAGTTTGGGGGCCGCAACCCAAGAGTTGTTTATTTTTCTCTAGTCGTGGTGTAAGCCGTTTAGTCGTTATGGGCATGGTCAAACTCATAGACGTAGAACATGCGACTGAATCGCTGCAATAAGTAGCCAACAATCGCTAAGGCCACGCTACAACTTAGTAACTCCCAAAATTCTATAGAGGGAGCCATTGACAGCAGGGATGTTGAAGGATGAGTTGCAGCGTATATAGCTTGCGAACGCGCATCCAGCATCACCCCTAACCCGAAACAAACCACCGCCGAAATAAACGCAACAATCTTCACTTGCTGAATTCGGTTTAAGGCATTCCGGCAGGTCTGGCAATCTTTCGTATGGGTGTGCCACAGGTCAAACAACTTTTCCTTATCCCGCTGAGGTGGGGGCAACTGCGGATCACATTCCCAGGGAATGCCACCCCCTGCTCTCGTCTTGATCCATTTCCGTAGGGCAATCACCATTTTGTCTTGCGGATTAGGGGTATAGACCGTTTCTAGCCAATTTCCTTGTTCCTGGTGTCCAATTCGTTTTTCTTGGTAGTGGAGAAACACCAGATCCTGATGCAGAAACAGGGGAGCTAAGACGTGGCCTAACCATACAGGCATGGGCCAGGCGAAAAAACCTAATCCAGGAGGTGTTTTGCCTTGGGTATCTTTGATCAAGACTTGACAGCCAATATGGCGACACCAGCCGGGGCGAGTGGGACTGGCGTAAAGGGCCAAAATCATCTGCCCGCCTTTTTCAAAGGTGGACTCGATCCGCATATGGCAGGGGGGCTGAAAGTCATGAGCCGCTTTTTTAATAATGCTAGGAACCGGATTAATGTCAAAGGCAAATCCTTCTTGCGTTGACACCTCTCGGGCTGTAGTCATGTCGTAATAGTTAGCATCCCGATAGCGATTGCCCATAATGCCGTGGTGGGACACTGGGACATGAGCCGGATCGGCAATGTTTTCCATGAAAAAGTCCCAACCATAGGGTAAGTCACGGACATACCAGAACAATTGGATGGCGCGATCCGGCATCTCCTCAAGTTCAGGAATCGTTCGTGGATGGCGTTCCTGGCTGAGCTGTTGGGCTGCTTCGCTGGCATCTGGCCATACCCAAATCAGGCCCTGTTGGATCTGAGTCGGATATGCGATCGCACAAGACCGGGGATTGGCGCGATGATTTTTTGCCGTCTCCAGATCCAAGCTTTGGGGAATGTCCGTACAGTGTCCCTCTGCATCAAACCGCCAAGCATGATAGGCACACATCAAGGTGCCATCTGCTTCCACCCGTCCTTCTGATAAAGGGGCCAATCGATGGGGGCAGCGGTCTTCAAAACAATGCCAATTGTCAACTTGATCACGCCAGATCACCAACTCTTTCCCTAGTAGCTGAATGGCATGAGGACTTTTTGGATCCAAATATTCAGCAACCGCCACCGGATACCATTGCTGCGTCCATTGAAATTGCTCTGACGGGGTGGAGGATATCTCGACCTCTGGGCTCGGTGGTGGTGTCTCTTGCTGATCTGAGATGAGCTTTGGATCGAGGGGCAAACGGTTTTGAGTCGTCACTATCTTAGATTAGGCTCACGGGTGCATCCTTCCTAATATAATTCGCAATGTCTCCCGATCGATGTTGCACAACTTGCAGACTAGTCAATCTCAGTTTTATTTCTCAGGCCTTCCCGACAATATTCACAAGAAGGATGTAAAGTCAGGGTGCCAAGACCATCAGTATCTATGTAGCCGTTCACCCTTAAAGTTGGCTGCAAACCGCCATAGATTGACAAAAGACCAGAGAATGAGAATTATGGAACTGACAAAAATCCTCAGAAGCTCAGTCAGGTTTTAAGGTTGCCGATTCAGGTTTGTCCCGAGTTGCCTAGGCTGATCTCGATGCTGGTCTATCCTCTTTTTCCGTTGTCCACCCTTTACTTACGTTGCTCATGACCGTCTCTGAGAACCGTCCTAACTTGCCACCCTCTTCACGGGTTCTAACCGTGGTGGGTCTCGTTCTGATTTTCACCTTCTTTCTAGACTTTCTGGTCCGCCTGACCTCTCCCCAAATGTCTAATGTGGAGGTCCAACTCAATCTTCTCAACGAGTTACTTGATCGAGGGGTCATTCCGTTGATCGGTTTAGCACTCATTTACGCAGGCTTTTGGTTTTATCGATATACCCATTCACCTGCTGCCACAGAAGCTACAGACAGCCCCAAAACAAACGCGGCCTGGCAAGACCCCAAATTTTGGACATTCGTGTTTGCAAGTCTTCTGGGTCTAATGTTTCTGCTCATTATTCCGTTTCAATATGCCAAAACAGGAGATGTGATTCAGAAGGCCCTCGATCAAGTTGATCAAGAATGGACTCGCAGTAAAGGCACCATCGATAACCAGCTCAATCAAATCAAACTAGAAGAGCAGCAGTGGCAAGCCATCGGTAAGGATCCAACGCAGCTCGATCAGCTTTTGCAAAATCCCCAGATGCCCCCCCAACAAAAGACAGCATTGACACAACTCAAGGATAATCCGCAAGTTTTAAAACAAAATGTTGAGGCTCGGGTTAAACAACTTCAGCAGCAGCAAACCCAGGTTTCCGAACAGTTAGTCAATGCGGAAAAGAAAAAGGCTGAGGTGATTAGTCGAGCGACAGGGGAACGAACCATGACTCGTCTGCGAGGAGGGATTAGAGGTGTGCTACTAGCGATCGCATTTGCCAGTATTGGTTGGACGGGTTTGCGGGACGCTTCTCGATAGTTGTTGATAGTACTGTGAGATTTTTCATCGCATGATCGGTCGATCCTGCGATTCTTTTTGGGTTTAGGGGATAATGACTAGCAGTTTTTAGAAAAATCTCACTACTCATGACCTTGCAGGCGACCCTAGGGCAACTCATTGATATCTTGTCAGCAGAGCCTCTTCATTTCCCTCCTGATTTAGCTCAGCGTCTTGCTCAAGGCGTCACTACAGATACTCGCTACCTCAAACCTGGCGAAATTTTTCTGGCGTTGTCTGGTGATCATTTTGATGGACATCGGTTTGCTGAACAGGCTGTGCAACAGGGTGCGATCGCAACCATCGTTACCCACCCCCTAGACGCTCCCATTCCCCAACTCCTCGTCCAAGACACTTTGGTCGCCTATCAGCGTTTGGGCCAATGGTGGCGACAGCAATTCCAAATTCCGATTATTGCCATTACTGGATCCGTGGGCAAAACCACCACCAAAGAACTGATTGCTGCCGTTCTTGGAACCACCGGATCCGTCCTCAAAACAGAAGCCAACTACAACAACGAAATCGGGGTTCCCAAAACCTTGTTGGGACTGACCTCTAATCATGATTATGCCGTCATTGAAATGGGGATGCGGGGGCCAGGAGAGATCGCAGAGCTTGCCCAAATTGCCAGCCCCACCATTGGTGTGATTACTAACGTCGGCACTGCCCATATTGGTCGTTTGGGATCTAGAGAAGCCATCGCCCAAGCCAAATGTGAGTTGTTAGCCCAGATGCCCC
>CALDHF010000265.1 GCA_937941595.1 uncultured Acaryochloris sp.
GAGACTGCATCTCTGTCATCATTGACGAACTAATCTCTGAGAGCAATAGGATATCTGGGTTTTGATCTTGGATGGATTGGGCGATAGCATCAGTGTTGGAGTTGTCAATCCAGATGTTAGAAGCCATGACTCGCAATCCGCTTGCAGACTCTCCGGGACTAGGTAGGCCGACCCAGCTGAGGGTAGGTGCCCAAATCAGGACTAAGAGTAGTGTCGCCCCAGCCACCCGAACTAAGTGTTTCCGTAAGTCCGATTTAGACAGGATGAGGACAACTCCTAGAAGAGGGATCACACCACAATAGGGCCACAACTCCACTAGAACTGCCAGTGGCCAACGAAATTTTAAGGGACTGTAGTAAAGCAGTACTAAGAAACTGCTGAGCAGTAGCAGCAGGTTAGATATAAAACGATATATACGCTTTCCCATCTATAAAAGCCTTGAAATTGAGTTTAGACAAATAGATCACTGCAAATACAGTGGGACCATCTGCTAGGGGACAACACCGCTGACCGAGTTGTGAACTCAACCTTACAACAAAGCCTAAATAGGAACTGAATGTTTCAAAAAGATAGGACTCAGAAGACTCTCCAAAAGACGGTCAAATATAACGTTATGGTTCTCAGTAAAATATGCTTATTGCCAAAGCGTCCCTCATTGGCTAGACTTTCAATAAGCGTGTGTTCTTGAGAAGAGCTTATGTATACCTCCAACTCGCTGAAAGCCGAACTCAATGACCGAGGATGGCGGCTGACGCCTCAGCGAGAAACTATCCTCAATGTGTTTCAAGACCTCCAAAAGGGGAAACATTTGAGTGCCGAAGATTTGTATAACCTCCTCAAAGATCAAGGAGAACCTATCAGCCTCTCTACCATTTACCGAACCGTAAAATTGATGGCTCGCATGGGGATTTTGCGGGAATTAGAGTTTGCGGAAGGCCATAAGCACTACGAATTAAATCAGCCCTATCCCTACCATCACCACCATCTCATTTGTGTGAAATGTAATAAGACCATCGAGTTCAAAAGTGACTCTGTTCTGAAAATTGGTTCCAAGACAGCCAAGAAATCAGGATTTCACCTCCTGGATTGCCAGCTTTCTATCCACGCCATCTGTCCCCAATGTCAGCGGTCTCTGATGCCCACTTGACCCCTTACCCTTAGGGTGAGCAAAGAAAAAGAATTAGACCCTAGACCCTGCTGATGCGTTGGTCTGTTAACGGCTAGGCGCTTGCCTAGCAATTTCTGTGGTTTAGACGTACGCGGCTTCTAAGCAATTTCTAAAGTACCCGTAAATACTTTCTCGGCTGGACCCGTCATATAGACAGAATGCTGCCCTCCCTGCCACCGAATCATCAGTGGTCCACCTGGGAGTTCTATGGTGGCTTCAGACTGGCTTTTTCCGGTCAAAACACCTGCGACTAAAACAGCACAAGCACCAGTGCCACAGGCTAGGGTCGGCCCGGCTCCTCGCTCCCACACCAGCATTTTTAAGTAATCGGGGCGAATAACTTGAATAAACTCGGTGTTAATGCGCTGAGGAAACGCTGGATGATGTTCAAATTTTGGACCGAGGGTTTGGAAATCAATGGCGTCTAAATCATCAACAAAGGTAATGCAGTGGGGATTGCCCATGCTGACGCAGGTCACTAACCAAGACTGACCGCCCACGTCTAAGGGTTGATTGACCACGGTATCAGCACCTTCTCCCAATGTGGTGGGTATATCCTTGGGGATGAGATAGGGCGGTCCCATATCGACCTGGACCAGGCCATCGGGCTGTAAGCTGGGGGTAATGGGGCCTGCCAAGGTATGAATGCGGTAAGTGATTGCTGTTTGTGGCGGTTTACCTTCCAGGTCTGCTAGATAGCGGGCTAGGCAGCGAATGCCGTTCCCACACATCTCGGGTTCCGAGCCGTCGGAGTTATAGATGCGCATGGTGTAGTCAGTGTCGCCTACGGCAGGCAGGGCAAAGATCACCCCATCACCGCCGATACCAAAGTTGCGATCGCACATCCGTATCGCTTGCTCCGGCGTTAACAGGGGCTGGGCTTGGTGACGATTGTCAATGAGAATAAAATCATTTCCCAATCCTTGATATTTTGTAAACTCAACCCGCATGAGTGTTCCTTAGACCAAAACAGCGCTTCTCTATACTACTCCGGCTTTGAGAGAACGCAATGCCCATATTATTACCAGTATGATGGCAGTAGGGGCTATCACTATAATGGTTCCAAGGATAACTTCCATTTAAATTTACCTGTCCTCTTACGCATCCTGCGACACCACTAATGTCAACTGAACTTGATGTCAAACTCCCCAGCTTTCGCCAGCTTCAGGCCCTCATTCAAGAAGAATCCGAAGTCGAGATTAAACTAGTGACGAACGATTTACTCGTCGGTAAGGTGCGTTGGCAGGATAGCTTCTGTATCTGCTTACTCGATCACTATGATCAACCCACGATTATTTGGAAACAAGCCATCGTTTTCTTAAAGCCTAAACCCTAGAGTAATAGTCCAATATTAGGTCTTAGCCAGAGCAAAATACCCAAAATTGGGCTTATGATATGATCTTCCCTAGCTTTCTGAACCCTAACTAAACGCTTTTATAAAGTATTTATTTCATTTCGGAAACCATTGATATTGATTTTAAATCAAGGGGGAGACTACCATGACACAGTATTCAGCCGCTCAGGCACCTCCAGCTCACAGACCACTGGGGGACTATTTGATTGAAGCGGGTCTTCTTACTGATGCGCAAGTGGGTGTCGCCTTGGCTGATCAAGCTGTGACCGCTATGCGCTTCGGGGAGGTTGTCGTCGCGAGAGGTTGGCTCAAAGAACAAACGGTTGAGTTCATTATGCAAAAGGTTGTCTTGCCGGAGCGTGCTCCCCAAAGCATCCCGGGGATGCAGGACTGCCTAACTCACCGTCGTCGTCCTGCATCCGGACAGCCAGCCTCTGCGGCTAGTCTCGAAGAGAACCAAGGCAGTATTTCTTGGATTGGCTAAGGCGAATGATGCCAAACATAGGAACCATTACGCCGTCCAGCTAGACTAGAGATAAGAATCGCTCAAGTTGATCGCTGCATGAATCATCAGAACATTCGATTGTTAGGCATACTTGTCCTCTCAATTACTGGGATTTCTTTTCTCAGCTCCCCCTCATCTCAGGCCCTCGAAGTCGCAGTTAGCCCCAAAAAGCCTCGGATTGGCGATACCTTAGCCATCACTGTGACGCCTGACCCTGGAGAACAGCTTACCCAAGCCCCAACGGTCAAAGTCGCAGGCAAAAAGTTGCCCACCTATGCCATTGCTCCCAATCGCTGGAGAGCCTTATTGCCAACTATTCCTCTCGAAAAACATGGTCGGCGCAGTTTGGTTGTCACTGGCAATCAGCAAACTCGTAACATGGTGCTGTGGATTGGTAATCGGTGGTTTCGCACCCAAAGCATTTGGTTACCCTCCGGCAATAGTTCCGGCACAGACTTTGAATTTGATCGGGTGGATGCCTTTAAGGCCATTGTCTCTCCCAAAAAGCTCTGGAGTGGACCTTTTCGACGACCCAATAGTGGACCTCTAACCGCAGGTTACGGCATCAAGCGAATTTACAATGGTGACTATTCTGATCCTGACTATCATCGAGGCCTAGACTATGCAGGCTGGGGTGGGTCTCCAGTTAAAGCTGCCGCTGCTGGTCAAGTTCGCCTCGTTGGTCGCGAATCTCAAGGATTTCGCATTCATGGCAATGTGGTCGGTATTGATCATGGCCAAGGTGTTAACACCGTTTATCTGCACTTACGTCAAATCAACGTTAAAGACGGTCAAATGGTGCGGGCAGGCCAGATCATCGGGACGGTGGGTTCAACGGGAGCCTCCACTGGCCCCCACCTCCACTTTGGGCTCAACGTTAACGGCAAAGCCGTTGATCCGACCCCCTGGTTGAAATGGGGATTTAAGTAAACACGCGACTGTTCCCAGATAGCCCTGACTTTTTGATGATAATGGCCTTGGATCTGAGAGGATATGTCTCAGATGGATTGTGGAGGCCATGAGAAGAGTGCAGAAGCTGTTACGCATATCCCAGATCATCGATGGCATCAATGAGGGCGTCGGTCGGTTTGCTATCCTGCTGATTCCGTTGATGATTGTGCTGGGGGTTTGGAATACCCTGGGACGTTATCTTGGTCGGTTTATTGGTCAAAACCTCAGTTCTAACTCTTTAATTGAAGGCCAAACCTATCTCTTTGCTCTGGCTTTTTTGCTAGGTGCCGCCTATACCTTTAAGCACAATGGCCATGTGCGGGTCGATGCCTTTTATGATCGTTGGTCACCTCAACGTCAAGCCTGGGTCAACTTCTTAGGGGCATTACTCTTCGTCATCCCCTTTTGTGGCTTGATGCTTTATTTTGTCTGGACACCCATTATCAACTCTTGGGTCTCGTGGGAGGTATCGCCCAATGCAGGGGGACTACCCCGCTATCCCATTAAGTCTGTCGTGGGTGTTTTCTTTGTTCTGCTGCTTCTGCAAGGTATTTCTGAAGCTATCAAAAATGGGATAAAGCTGAAGCGATTTAGCCTAGGTGAGGCAGGAGAAGCCCCAGATGGACTATGAATGGCTGAGTATCGCCATGTTTGTAGTGGCGTTGGTATTGCTGGCAGCAGGCTATCCGGTGGCCTTTACGTTGGGTGGCGTTTCCCTCCTATTTAGTGTGTTACCCACAGCCATTAGCTGGGTTGATCCTGAAATTTTTGTGGACCCCAGCCTGTTAGCGAGTATGCCTCAGCAAATCTTCACAACAATGCTGAGCTATACCCTGCTGGCCATCCCCTATTTCATTTTCATGGGGGCCATGCTGGAAAAGTCAGGTTTAGCAGAGCAACTGCTGGAAACCATTGGCATTCTGTTTGGTCCTATCCGTGGCGGCTTGGCCTTAGCTGTCGTGTTTGTAGGAGCCTTATTGGCTGCTACCACAGGGGTCGTTGCTGCCTCAGTCGTCGCGATGGGGTTAATCTCCCTACCAGTGATGCTGCGGTACAACTACAGCAAAGAACTCACAGTGGGAGTGATCGCTGCCTCTGGCACCTTAGGGCAAATTATTCCCCCTAGTGTAGTGCTAGTGGTCTTGGGAGATCAGCTCGGCGTCCCTGTGGGGGACTTATTTTTAGGGGCGTTGCTGCCAGGTTTGATGATTGCTGGACTGTTTGCCCTGCATGTCATTGTCGTCGCTTTCCTCAAACCGGAGGCAGCCCCAGCTTTACCCACTTCAGTGCGAAATATTCAGGGCAAGGACTTAGCCCTTCGGGTTGTCAAAGTCCTGATTCCCCCCCTCGTTCTCATCTTCTTGGTGTTGGGCAGTATTTTTTGGGGCATCGCTACCCCAACGGAGGCTGGAGCATTGGGGGCTTTGGGAGCCACCGTTTTAGCCTGGGTGAGCGGTCAATGTTCTTGGAAACGCCTGTTGGAGGTGGCTGATTCAACCTTACGAATCACCAGTATGGTGATGTTGATTTTGGTGGGATCTCGGGCCTTTAGCTTAGTTTTTGTCGGTTTAGGAGGCAATGCTCTAGTTGCAGATGTGTTGCAGAACTTGCCAGGAGGTAAAATTAGCTTTCTGTTGGTGAGTATGCTGACAGTATTTTTGTTGGGGTTCTTTATTGACTTTTTCGAGATTGCCTTTATTGTGGTCCCAATTTTTCGACCTATTGCTCAAGCCTTAGAGATGGATTTGCTCTGGTACGGCATTCTCTTAGGGGTAAACTTGCAAACATCGTTTTTAACGCCGCCGTTTGGCTTTGCCCTGTTTTACTTAAGGGGAGTGGCTCCTCCAGAAATCAAGACGTCAGACATATATCGCGGGGCTATTCCTTTTATTGTCTTGCAGCTGATTGTGTTGGTCATTCTAGTGCGGTTCCCTGAAATTGTGACCTTTTTACCGTCCTTGAAGCCGGCTCCCTAATTCTGGATCTGGTTATAGAAAGACTGTGAAGTCCTGTGCACAAAGAAATGGGTGAGGGACATTTGCCGGTATTTGGGAATACTAAGGTGTAATGGACAAATGGTTTGAGATCGCGTGCGTATTTATTACTCAGATCTGTGATAATTCCGTACACGCCTTGACAGGTGTCTGTGCATTTAAATACATATTTTTTAATAAATAAAGTTATGATGGCCCTAACTGTTATTTCTCCATTGGGAGTTTAACAAGTATGTTAGAACGCAATTAGATTATGAGTGCTCCATCCTTAACTGTTCATCAAACCCTATCCCCCCTCCCTCATCGGCAAATGGTTGATTTACTGCAAGGCGAAATCCTTCTGGATGTGCGCTCCCATACCCTTTGGGGGGGAGCGGTGACGGCCAAGATGTACTTGCCTCGAGTGCGATCGCAAATTTGGTCTCAGCTCACTAACTACAGTCGCTGGGTGCGATTCTTCCCCGATATTGTCAAAAGCGAAATCCTGGAGCATGCCTCTCAAACTGCGGAGCAAACCCATCGCTTATACCAAGCTGCTCGGAAATCATTCTTTTTATTGTCCGTGGATGTAGAAATCTTTGTGCGAGTGTCAGAACGGTTTCAAGAAGGCATTCAATTTTCCTTAGAACGTGGTAGTTTTAGCGATTTTGCAGCCGATTTAACCCTACAAGACTGTGGGGAAGGCACGATCTTGACCTATTCGGTGGCAGCGACACCCCTCATTCCTGTGCCCTCTCCTTTTATCCAAGAAGCCATTCGAGCTGACCTACCTGGCAATATGAAACATATGCGCCAAGCCCTTTGCAGCTAGACTGCAATTGAGAGCAAATCTAACTGGCCCGTTTGACTTTGTCAATCCAACTCTGATGAAGTCTGAGAACTTCAGAGTAGGGCCGATCAGAATCAAAAATGAGATCAAATAAGAAGAGTGGTACTTGTTTAGGGAACCAACGGTGAAAAATGCGGCTGATCTGTAATCGCCAGATAAACTCAGCCACTAACCATCTATTCCGAGGGAAAGAATAATCTGATAGTTCTCGCAGTGCATGGGCTTCAGGGATTCGTTGATGGGAAAACTTAGGTAATGCTTGGGACCAGTCATCTCGATGGCGATCTAAGATTTGATTAAAGACCCATACGTCTTGGAGAGCGGCATTACAGCCTTGGCCAATCGCAGCCGAAACTGCGTGGACAGCATCTCCCAGCAAGAGAATATTCGAGCCTTCATGAAATCGCTGACATCGCACCGTTGCCACTCTTGCTACTGGTCGAGAAAGAAGCGCTTCAGCTTCATCTACTGTCATCAGTTCACCAAACTGGGGAAAATTCTCCTTGACAAAGGACAACATCTCCTCCTTGGTATTCAAGACAGTTATAGGGTTGTGGTCAATATTGAAAATGAGTACACCATTGAGCTGCTCATCTCCCTGAGGAACCAGCATCATCCGCAGGTTATTGGCTAAATTCCACGTATGTACTTTGTCTGCTGCCAATTTTAGTCCAACCTCGGGTTGGTTGAGGAAAACGGATTTATAGGCATCGGAGATGAAGATTTGTTCACAAGGAAAGTCGACTTGATCAGCCAATGCCGCTCTGATTTTTGAGCTAGCTCCATCTGTGCCGACAATATAGTCATAGGTGACTGTGATTGTCTCACCATCGGCATGCTCAAACTTAAGGGTCTGGGTTAGTGGATTGAGGTCAAGGCATTGATGGTCAAACTGCACTACCATCTGACCAGGATCGTAATGGGTTTCCAAGTATTGCAACAGGACCACCACCAGACGATTTCGATCCAGCATCAATGATGGATTGTTCCGTGGAATGACTCGATTTTTTCCTGAGGCGCGATGCATAATCGTGCCTGTGCAAATCGTACTTTGTGTAGCAATGGCCTCTTCCAACCCCGGTATTTCTCGTAGGGCCTGCCGCCCCCGTTCTTGCAATGAAATGGGGAAGGTTCGATTAGATGATGGCGGAGTTAGCCTTAGGTCAGAACGCTGCTCATAAAGCGTGATCCGATATCCTGAACGTCTTAAGAGGTAGCTGGCCAGCAACAACCCGGCCGGCCCCGCGCCCACAATGACAACATGTTTATCCACCACTTAGATATTCTGTAAAGACAGAATTGGACCAACGCCTCATTGTCTCACTTTCACTGTAGTAGCATCCATCAACCGCTGCGGGGGGTGATCCTTTTAGGTTAAACACAATTCTGGTGCTGTCTCATTGACGGATAGTGGACCCTCAATAATGTGATTATCGTGATCAACCAAAATTACAGTGGGCTGAAAGCCTTCTAACTCCTCAGCAGAGAATTGGGCATAGGTCATTACAATCACGCGGTCACCCCGAGTCCCCAGTCGAGCTGCCGCTCCATTCAATTCCACAGCCCCAGAATTTGCAGGAGCAGAGATGGCATAGGTGACTAGTCGTTCACCATTATTCATATTGACAACTTGCACTTGTTCGTAGGGAACAATTCCAGCAGCTTCTAACAAAGCCTGGTCAATACTGATGCTGCCCACATACTCGAGATTGGTCTCTGTTAGGGTGCAGTGGTGGATCTTGGAAAATAATAGGGTGCGCTGCATGAAATCTATTTTACAGTCAGTCTCTATAGTCTGACTGTAGGCAGGATCACCGATCTCCACCTACATATCCTAAGATAAGGAGCTAAGCCTTTCGTTCCAGC
Organism: uncultured Acaryochloris sp.; assembly: GCA_937941595.1. Lineage (GTDB taxonomy): Bacteria > Cyanobacteriota > Cyanobacteriia > Thermosynechococcales > Thermosynechococcaceae > Acaryochloris. The sequence goes on from CALDHF010000265.1 coordinate 8,668, forward strand.
CTACGCCTACTCTAGAAGATTCAGGACTATGGCTTCTACCATACCCTTAATCAGTACTGTGAGCCAGTTTGATAAAACCATCTGGCAAGTTGAGACCTCGATCCGACAAACCGGAGAATGGGTCGAATTCCAATGGCAACGTTTGGGCAATTGGGCCTGGGGAAATGATACAACCAGCGTAGATATACCAATCTGGTGGGGAGATCTTCTCCTTTGGCTTTCCCGAGGACTCGCGGTGCTAATGGTTCTCTGGGTTGTCTATGTCCTATATAAACAATTGCAAGGTTGGCGACGTTGGTTTGCCAAAAAAGTCAATCCCAATGAGGCGAGTCTTCAGCACCTTAATTCTGACACAACGACTATCCAAGGTTGGCTACAGCAATCGGCCCAAGCCCAAGCCCAAGGAGACTATTCGGCAGCATGTCGTGCTCTATATATGGCCTTGTTGCTTCGTCTAGAAGAAACGGGCTGGCTCTATCGTGATCGTGCTTATACAGACCGAGAATATCTACAGCGACTGGAAGCTCAATGGGTTCTGAAGGCCAAACCCATCAGTTTGCAATCGACTTGGCGTCGAATTTTTCAAGTTCATGAATTAACCTACTATGGTTCAACATCTGTTGCGGTTGAGACCTTGCAAGACTGTCAGCATGCTTACCAAACTTTAGATGCTGAGCTGAACCAGCCAGAAGAGGTCCGTTCATGATGACGGTTGAGTCCCAGCAGACAGGGACCAAGATTACCCCACGTACTGGATGGGGACAACGGTGGATGTGGGTGATCGTTGCCATTGTGGTTTTGCTAATCCTGCTTTTCCTGAATGCTCCTAGTATCCAAAACGGCTCGACCTATAGTCTTGCTCCTAAAGGCTACCGAAGTTGGTATGAGTATATGGTGGAGCAGGGACATCCGGTTGAACGCTGGCGAAAATCCTATAATCAGCTTCCAGACAGCAATCAAACTCTAATTCAGATCGCAGCCCGCATGGATCAAAATCGCGATAATCGTGAGGGATGGCTAGATTTGAATCCTTGGGTAGAGCAGGGTAATACCCTCATTATCTTGACTTGGGATGGAACGGTATCGGCTGCACCTTTTAGTCATGAACTCACGAGTTCTGTGGGGCCAGTACGAGTTGAAACCACCCGTCGCCATCCGCTGCAAGCGAATCAAAAGCCTGAACTGCAAGATAAGTATGGGAGTGTGGTTTGGTCCCAAACCGTTGGCAAAGGCCAAGTTATCTTAGCAACCTATCCCTGGATTGGGGCCAATGTTTATGCTGATCAACCTGGGAATTATCGATTTCTCGAACAGCTTGTGCTGTCGACAGACCAGAAGCTGTGGGTGGACGAGTATTTGCATGGTTACCGTGAACAGGCTAAGTCCAACACCAATACCCAGGACGGCGATAATGCCCTTTTAGAAGATGAGCGGCAACCGAAAAGTTTATGGCTGTACTTAGCACAGACACCTGTTGCTGCCGTTGCTGCCCAATTGATGTTGTTAGCGATGCTTGGGATTTGGGGCCATAATCATCGCTTTGGTTTACCCTCGCATTTACCAAAAGAATCCAAAGATAATAGCCAGCAATATATTCAAGCTCTAGCAGGTACTCTGAACTATGCTCACCAACGAGAATTGGTCCTTACCCAGCTCAGTCAATATTTTCGACAAACCCTGGCTGATCGGCTAGGACTCAGGGGTCGGGCAGAAGCACAATTACCTGCTGATGGCATCCTTGCGTCTCAGTGGGCTGTTGCCACTGGACGGAACGACCAAGAATTACTAGAGTTATTACAGAAAGTTGGCCAGCAGCCTCCCCGCTCCGATCGTGATTTACTGGTT
>CALDHF010000266.1 GCA_937941595.1 uncultured Acaryochloris sp.
TCGCGAGTCTCCCCCACAAATGCCTGTTCCCGGCCGTAGGGACCATCTCCCCAGGGTTTCTGATTGGCATTGATGGTACTCAACTCAGGCCATCCCAAGGATTGAAAATAACGATTCACTATATTTCGCTGGTGTTGCCAAACCTTAAACGGTTCTGGGGATAATTCCGGTCCACTCGTCGTCCCCGTCAGCATATCTACCACTAACCCCGTTCCATCATTACTAGAGTCCACGATCATATCTGTCATAGCTCGCTCTAGCTCAGGAGAGGGGGGCATCATGCCCTTTTCCAACCACTCATGGGCAGCAACTAAATAAAACAACTTGATCACACTGGCAGGATAAATACATTCGACGCCACGATAACTAAATCCGCGCACGGGGTACTGCCAAAATTCCTGAGGGCTAACGCTACCGCCCGTGTTGGTGATGAAGGGGGAGTCATATACTAGCCAAGTCAACGCCACTTGGTTCTGGGCCAGCCAAGGAAACCGAGCCCAGACTTGTTCTAATATCTCTTGGCATTGACTTCGAAGCTGCTCATCAGATTGAAAAAAAGACATAATCCCTAGATTATATGGAGTAAAGTTTCCAAGAAGAGGCAATATGTACAGCAGACTATCACCCTGAGAGACCGAATTGTCTAGGTATTTATTGCCCTAAAATGTCTAGATATTGGTATATTCGATTCCTAAAATCCCCTTTTTTCCTCTATGGTTGAAATGTTTCTTAAGGTATGGTGACAATTCTGGAGTCAATTCAGGGCAAACTCTAGAGAGGAGTCAAAATTAGAGAGCAGTTTTCAATTTCTACCTTAAGAATGGGAACTGCTTATTCTAAACTGATATTTTCAGCCCTTACTCATTAGTGGATGTAGGAGTTAAGCGTGGCAGGTCACAAAATCCTAGTGATTGACGATAGTAAAGTCATTCGAATGCGAGTTCGGGATATGCTCCCTGAAGGTGACTTTCAGGTGCTAGAAGCGAAAGACGGTGCAGAAGGCTTAAACCTGATTCGTCAAGAACAACCCAATTTAATCATGTTGGATTTCCTGTTGCCCCGCGTCAGCGGTTGGGAAGTCTACCAAGAATTACAGAACGAAAATAATTTGCAGTCAATTCCCTTAGTGATCATGTCGGGTCGCAAGGAAGAGGTCACTGACAAGTTGACCGAACCATTTGAGTTCTTCGAATTTATTGAGAAGCCGTTTGAGAAACATCAACTGCAAGAAGCGATCAAAGGCGCGATCACCAAGTCACGATTGCCTCGCCTCCGCGCTGAGAGCAGTAAACCTGTTGCCGCTCCCGCCGTTGATAATTCTGAGGTAATCGAACTGCGTCAGAAAGTGGAAGCGATGGAAACTGAAATCGCTAACATGAAGCGTGCCTTAACCCAGCTCGTTAACTTTGTGAAGCAAAAACTTTAGTAAGCCCAGGTGCAACTAATCTAGGTCACGCCGTCCTTCTAAGGCTCTGGCCAACGTCACCTCGTCGGCATATTCCAAATCACCCCCCATGGGTAAGCCAAAAGCAATGCGGGTCACCCGAGTAAATGGCTTTAGCAGTTGACCAACGTATAGGGTCGTGGTTTCGCCTTCGACGCTGGGGTTAATAGCTAAAATGACTTCTTGGATTCCGGCTTGGCTAACCCGTCGGATTAAGGGTTGGAGATTGAGCTGATCGGGACCAATGCCATCCATGGGTGAAATCAGGCCCCCCAAAACGTGATACTGGCCCCGAAACTCTCGGGTTTTTTCGAGAGCGATGACATCTCTCGAATCGGCCACCACGCACAGGGTGGTTTTGTCACGACTAGGGGCACGACAGATATCACAGATGGGTTCGGCTGATAAATGAAAGCAAACGGAACAAAACCCCACTTGTTGCTTCGCTTCAATCAAAGCATTCGCCAAGGCTTCTACATCTGCGGTGGGCCTTTTAAGAATATGCAGTGCCAGACGTTGAGCTGTTTTAGGCCCAATGCCGGGTAGCCGCTGGAGTTGCTCCACGAGTCGAGCTAAGGGTCTGGTATAAACCGTACTCAAAATCACATGCCTCTATAGAAGATCTTGAGAGAGGAGGCTCCCTCGCCGCTCTTGATGACTAGGGCTGGTTTGCCCCGCGCAAGGCCGCAATAATATCTTGATTGGCCTTGGGGAAAGGATACTGATCCAGTTCGGATAAGGTCACCCAGCGAATTTCATCACAGGCAATGGTTTGGGGTTCTCCCTGGATATGACGGCAGTGATGCACAATCAGAGTCACTTTGAAGTGGGTATAGGCATGGTCCACAGTAATCAAATGATCGGCTACCTCGATGTCGAGGCCCAGCTCTTCCTGGATTTCGCGCCGAATACAGTCCGGTACGGATTCATTGGCTTCAACTTTGCCACCGGGGAATTCCCACAATCCCCCTAGCAGACCTTTTTGGGGGCGTTTATCAATGAGAATCTGTCCCTGATCGTTCCAGATCACGGCAACGCCAATGTGTTTGTGGGGCAAAGGGCCACGCGGTTCAGTCATGGGTAAAGTGGTTTGCAGTTGATAACGATGGGCTTGGCAAAAAGGCACCCATGGACAGCGATCGCAAAGGGGTTGCTTCGGGGTACAAATCGTTGCCCCTAAATCCATAAATGCCTGGTTGAATTCCCTAGGATACTCTGGATCGAGGATCGCTGCTGATGCTGACCACAATTCGGCCATGATGCGTTTAGGGGGGACCGAAATCGCTAGGAGTCGGACTAAAATTCGCTTGACATTCCCATCTAAAATTGGCGTGGCTTGGTTCGAGGCCGCACTCAGAATTCCCCCTGCTGTAGTTCTGCCAATCCCCGGCAGAGACATCACTTGATCGAACCCTTGAGGAAATTGCCCGCCCCACTCGGCAACCACTAATTGGGCCGCTCGATGGAGATTGCGGGCGCGAGCATAATAGCCTAGACCTTGCCAAATTTTCAGCACGTCTTGTTGAGGTGCCGCCGCTAAACTAGCGATAGTGGGGAATTGGGCTAACCAGCGATGGTAATAGGGAATAACCGTTTTGACTTGGGTTTGCTGGAGCATAATCTCCGAGACCCAAATCGCGTAGGGATCTTGGGTTTGCCGCCAGGGCAGATCTCGCCCTGATTGCTGATACCAGGATCGTAATGAGGAACGAAGTTCTGCGGCGGGTAACTGTTGCAGTTCAGACTTTGCCATCAATCCATGTTGCGATTACTATCCTATGAACACCATAAGTCCAAAGCACAGACTTCAAACCTTTGCGGGGCAATCTCAAGAGGCTATGTCCACCTACGATTGGGTCATCATTTGCTTAAACATGGCTATGGCCTCATCTGGAGGCACTTCCTTAACTTGGGTGGCTAGGGTCCAAGCATAGCCGAAGGGATCAGATACCGTTGCTGTGCGATCGCCCCAAAACATATCTTCAGGCTCGCTTACACTCATCATTCCGGCGTCAATGGCTTGACGATAGCTAACATCTACATCTGGAAGGTAAAGATAAAAGGCAACGGGAGATCCCGGATTGGGTGCTTTTCGAGGTGATCCGTCAAATTCATCACTCATAAAAAATGAGGAATCCCCAATCTTTGCTGATGCGTGCATCACAGTGCCATCTGGGGTTTCGAGTAAGGCTTCTACGGTCAAATCTAGGGCACGTTTGTACAGCTCAATGGCGGCTTTGGCATCTCGATACGTGGCATTGGCCGTCATGGTCTGAAAACCAGCAGGTTTGTAATCCATAGGACATTGCTCCAGCAGTATATTGATTTAATATAGTACAAATATACTATTAGCGGTATCACTTCTTCTCTTTAATTTTGTGTAGTCTGAATAACAATCTAGAGAGGATCCACTGCCAAGTGTTGCTGGGCTTATTGTGTACACAGTTGACTGAGAACATTGATCGCATCTCCTAATGTCACCTCTTCAGATTGTTGGGAGAGCCAATGGACCAGCGTCAGTAAAACATCAGCGTTACTTTTTCCCAAGTTCCCCAGCACCTCTGCTGCACTCATACGCATAACCCCTTCCGGGTCTTTGAGCAGGGCAAGCAAGCCAGTCACAACTTCGCTGGAGCTGTTACCCAAGTTCCCCAAAGCCTCTGCCGCACTCCTACGCACACCCGATTCCGGGTCTTTGAGCAGGGCGAGTAAGCCAGTCACAATTTCGCTGGAGCTGTTACCCAATTTCCCCAAAGCCACTGCCGCACTCCTACGCACACCCGATTCCGGGTCTTTGAGCAGGGCAAGC
>CALDHF010000267.1 GCA_937941595.1 uncultured Acaryochloris sp.
CTGCGATATCTTGCCAGTTCATTCTGGGTGTTCTTGAGGATGTAAGTTGGAAGGAGGACGATCACTGCTCCAAGCCCACCAGGCTTGTCCGCATTGACATTCATAAAATTCTTGCCACTTACGCTGATAGTGTTCAGTGATTACTGGAGCTCTGCGGTTGATCCAAACGTGCTGCGCCTCTAGACAACTGGCCTGACAAGCGGGGCAGTGAAAAAAGCGGGCATGGTCAGCTAAATTTGTCCAATCTGGTGGGGTCGGATCAAATGCGTTCATACCCGTATTGTAAAAGGTTCGAGTTTAGATGTGTGAGTGGGTTATGAATTGTTTTCTGAGTATTCATAACAACAGCCTACTTTCTCTCGATAAAATGACAAGATTCTAAAAGCAATACGATGTCAATCTGAGCAAGATAAATAACACGGGCACGTAGGCTCAGAAACAAAGCGGCACAGAATTGACTGGCCGCTTGAGAGAAAAACATATAGTGGGTAATCGATGAGGGGTTATTAGAAGTCTGATGTCAACACCCTATGGCTGTCGCTGAATGATGCCATTAATGATTAAATTCCACCTTGAATATTGAAAGCAGGGTTGGTCAGGCGGATTTTGTAATTGCCTCCGGCTGGTACAGTCAACAATTCGGCTTTAAAGGTAACTGATTGCCCCGGTGACAAGGTTGATGGACTGGGCACTGCACTGCCTGTTTGGACAAGATTGCCACCCCTGTCAAGAACCTCAAAATTTACGCCTGAGACCGTCACGGATTGCTTGTTCCGATTGGAGAGTGTTCCTTGAACTTCCGAAGAGCCATTCAGACGAATAATGGGAACAAGTCGGAGATTACTAACCTTCAAGTTCTTACTCAGCTTTTTGGCCAATACTTGGGGATCTACATTACTCTCAGAAAAATCAGCATTAGAAGCATTTGCAGTATCAGCAGACTCAGCTTCTGACGGACCGTTCAAGTTCAAGAGTTGATTCCAATAGCTCTCAAAGCGAGCCTGTTCTGATGCAGAGCCGCCAATTTGGATTACATCTCCTGCGGATTGTGTATGTCCAGGTAGGGTTGCGACTACTGCTGTAGACGTTAAAACGGAACCAACCAGAAGGCGCATTAACCAGCGCCGAGAAGATGTCAACATTGTTTCACTCTCTCCACCAACGTCTAAAAATATTGCTTTGACACATATCCAGATTCTAGATCAAGGACTATCTCATAGGAATCTGTCTGGGGTTAGTATGCCCTATCTTAGATTGTAAGTGGACAGATATAAGAGCATCATCCCCCATACTGCCAAGGAGTATCTTTGAGCCAGAGGGGTTGACCTTCCCGGTGCTGTCCAGCAGCAATCACTTCCCCCATGAAAATGGAGTGATCGCCTTCTTCTAAGCTGCCTTTGACCTGACATTCGATAAATCCCAATGCCTCAGTAATAATGGGACAACCCGTTTCTTCACCTAAATAAAAATCGACCTCACCAAACTTGTCTCCCAGGCGTTTTTGGGGTTTAAAGAAGGTCTCGGCTAAGTCTTGTTGCGTGACTTCTAAGAAGCTCACTGCAAATACCTGACTGGCCTTGAGCATGGCATGAGAGTGGGAATCTTGACGAACGCCAATCACGATTAAAGGTGGCTTAAAGGACGCTTGTGTCATCCAGCTCAGGGTAAATCCATTGACGTCTTCGCCTTCCTTAACTCCGCAAATATTGAGAGGGTGGGGAATATTACGAAGCAGGGTTCGTTTGGCTTTTTCATCTAACAAGGTTGCGCTATCCTTTTACATCACACTGACTACGTTATTCACTTTAACAAGGGATGCTAGATATCTTTCTGGAATTGTTAACGTCTTTCTATGTTTAGGTTATGACTGAAGAAAGTAGACATTCAAGGCCAGAGTTGCAATGGGTATCAATGCCCAAGGTCATCTCTATCAAGGCTGATGACCTGCATGTATGGCGGCTATCGCTAAATTTAACAGCAGGAGCTAACGATGATTTATGGTCTCTCTTGTCTGCTGATGAGCAGGATCGGGCCGAACGATTTTTAAGAGTTCAGGATCAGGAAAAATTTGTGCAGGTCCGCGGAAGCCTCCGCAAACTGTTGGGGCAGTATGTTGGTAAAGCTGGCGCAGACCTTCAGTTTGACTATGGGGATTATGGTAAACCTCACCTTAAAAAATCCTGTAACCCTTTAGATTTAAAGTTTAATGTCTCCCATTCCCATGAATTAGCGCTTATTGCTGTTACCCAGGCAATTGCTGTGGGTATTGATGTGGAGCAGGTGAATACCAAGGTGGACTTTCAAGGCATTAGCCACCGTTTTTTTGCGGCAGAAGAGCACCAAGTCTTGTTACAGCAGCCGTTCGAACGGCAGTGTTCGGTATTTTTTCAGTTGTGGACACGTAAAGAAGCCTGTATTAAAGCAATGGGAGGGAGTATTGCCCAGGCGTTAGATCAAGTAGATGTCTCTCAAGGGTTAGAGCAGCCTAGGATAATAGTAAATCTGATGGAAAAAGAGAATATGCAAGAACTTTATGTTCACAATTTGCCGATAGGTGAGAATTACGCTGGTTCTGTAGCGACGACACGCGCTTTCTCAAATCTCTATACATGGCAATGGTAGGGGGACAGAGTTGTTTGAGGGTAGGCTCTTAAACATTAATTTGAATCTCTGACAACCAATGATAAAGATAAATTAAAGATATGTTACAGTTTTTAATATAAAGCAGTAGTATTTAGGTCTAAAACGAATCTTCCTGGCTATCAAAGTTTACAGAACGTAACCTCTTTGACTGTTGTAACTGTTTGGATAGAGTATCCTGCAACTGAATTGCTGAGGGTAGATTTAAGTGAGATACCACAACGGATAGATTTTCGTCTTTTTTGGTGCCTCCCCTTGTGCTTTGTCTCTTATTGCCTGTGCCTAAATCTTGAGAAACACCCCATGAGAACCAAAGAAATAGCAAAAGATTCTGTTCGCTCTTACCTGCGAGAGATTGGGCGTGTGCCATTGTTGACCCACGAAGAAGAGGTGACGTTTGGTAAGCAGGTGCAGTTTCTGATTAAATTGCAGCAAATTAATTCAGAGCTTACGAATGAGTTAGAGCGCCAGCCCAGTACTGTTGAATGGTCGGCAGCGGCTGAGATTTCTGAGGCGGAGTTACAAAAAGCTCTGGCTCTAGGGGAAGCTGCAAAGCGGAAAATGGTGGAAGCAAATTTGCGTTTGGTTGTATCTGTTGCCAAAAAATATATCAAGCGGAATGTAGACCTGTTGGATCTCATTCAAGAGGGCACGATTGGCATGCAGCGAGGAGTAGAGAAATTTGACCCGACGAAGGGGTATCGGTTTTCGACCTATGCTTACTGGTGGATTCGGCAGGCCATTACACGTGCGATCGCAGAAAAAGGACGCACCATCCGCTTGCCTATTCATATCACCGAGAAACTCAACAAAATCAAAAAGACCCAGCGTCAACTCTCCCAAAGCTTAGGACGAGCCGCTACGGTGGGTGAGCTAGCCACAGCATTGGAACTGACTCCGAAGCAGGTTCGCGAGTATCTGGAGCGCTCTCGTCAGCCCCTATCTTTAGATGTGAAGGTAGGCGACAACCAGGACACCGAATTAGGAGAACTGATCGAAGATCCATCAGAATCTCCTGATGACTTTGCTCTACAGGCCTCTCTGAGACGAGATTTAGAACGTTTGATGGCTGACTTAAGTGATCAGCAGCAGCAGGTCTTGACCCTCCGTTTTGGTTTAGAAGATGGTCAACCCCTGACCTTGGCCAAGATTGGAGAACATCTCAATATCAGTCGCGAACGCGTTCGTCAGATTGAGCGGGAAGCCCTGAGTAAACTGCGCAAGCGCAAAGCAGATATCTCTGAATATCTAGCTAGCTAAACGTATTAGAGAGTGCTGCTAGGGTTTATGCACCTAATTTTCCAAATTTATTAGGTGCATAAATTTTATAGGTATGAAAAGCTGCAATATAGGTATGAGAAACGGCAATCCGTAAAACTATTAGACAGACATTATGGTTCTGTGGCTGACCCCATTCAAAGCTAATGACAGTAGGGTTTACGGCGAGATTCGGGCTGAATCAACTACCTATTCTAGGCATTCGTATCACAGTATCAGCAATCAGCATCAGACCTACCTTGGTATCAACCTCAAAATCGCTATCCCTGTTGGGTGGCAGAGATTATTTTGCAGCAGACTCAGGTGAAGACAGTACTGCGTAGTGAAATAGTTCGATAGGATTGCATGAGGAACTAGAGGTGGGGGGACAGCCATGATGCTCTTTGGCTTAGATGAATGGGTGTTGACTACCGTTGCTGGCACGATCCTGAAGAGCTTTCAGAACCAAATTAACCCCGAAGATGGTGCACGAGTTCTTAAACAGGCCATGCTTGCTGCCCAAGAACAGGTCAGCGATCTATTTGCAGCCTGTCAGCCCGACGGATACCAAGGGGTGCGCACTTTTCTGGAACAGTATTTTCAAGAGCGAGAAGTTACCACCCAGCTACAAAAACCTTTTCAAGCTCAGGGGAAGCCATCAGTAGATGTATTGGTAGAAGCCTTACAAAAAAAGGCACTGGCACATCGCACAATCAAGGACAAATATAAACAAGACTTCCTAAAACCTTGGGTCGAGGCATTTGCAGAAAGCTACTTTGAGCAGATTCAGGGAATTCTATTCAAAGTCAAAAGAATCGAGTATCTCCAGTGCCTTGCCAGCCGCCTAGACGACATCAAGTTTGTAGGTATTGCCGTAGCTGGTGAGGAAATAGAAAAACAAGAAGCATTAGCCAGTATCTTCGTCATGCCCACAGTGCTGGAAGAACAGCGTTCTACTTCTGTCCCTACCGCAGTAGAGATCGACCTTG
>CALDHF010000268.1 GCA_937941595.1 uncultured Acaryochloris sp.
CCTGCATTACCTACTTAGACCCTTGCGATTAGCAGGCTTATGGACCAGCAAGCCTTGAAAAACAGGTCCCCATTCGCTTTCGCCACCCCAGAGTCATCCTGGGATAAAAGAATTTTGCAAACGCAGAGTTTTGGGATCGACACTGACGAGTTCCCCCTGATTTAGAGTCCAGCAGCAATCAGCAATACCCACCAGTTCCGCGGGATCATGGGTGACAATTAACAGACTCCAATGTTGCTTGAGCTTTGCTAGTAAACTGACCAACTGTTTGCGCATAGACCAATCTAAGCCAGCCGTCGGTTCATCCAATAATAAGAGATGGGGCTGACGAATTAGCTGCACAGCCAGGGCCAGCCGCCGCTGTTGGCCGCCGCTCAAGGACTGAGGAGAAGTAAACAAAGATAAGTCTTCTAACCCAACCTCTTTCAAAGCTTGATGAACCTGCTCTGCCCCCAACTCAGGATGCCCCAATCGCAGTTCTTCCAAGACCGTCCCGCCACAAAAATGACGCTCTGGGAACTGAAACACCAACCCTGCTAGCTGCTGTAAATCATTGGGCTTCAGTTCTTGCTGACGCCAATATAGGTCACCCATCGTCGGGGCTGCTAAACCCGCCACGATCTCTAGGAGGGTGCTCTTGCCCGAGCCGCTAGGACCAATGACTAAGCCCAGCTGTTGAGGCGGCAGGTCTAAACTCACCTGCTTAAGAATCGCGCTGGAGGTTGCCGCAGGATGATAAATGAGTTGTTTTAATCGAAGCATGCTTTTAGCGTAATGCAATCAACTACAATCAGGAGCAAGATTGAGGAGGGGCCGTGGATTTTGTTCTATTATCCAGTGTTCCCGATCAGACTTTCCTAGCTAAGCCTAACCTTAGCTGAGGAAGATTTTATATTTCTATCGATTAGTGGTTTCGTTTGCTCTCTATGGACATTCAGTTTCGCGAATTTAACTCCTTTGATTTATGGATATGGTTAGGATTTGAGACCGTTATATCTGAACAAGAAAAGCAGTACCTAGAAGAAGCTTTTAACTCTTGGTTCTTTCTCGGAAAATTGGGAGGATTTAATGCTGAAAATATGCAGGTCCAAGAAGCAGGATACGAACTCAGTTATCTCAGTTACGATCTAGATAGCTCTAGCAGCAATCTCAAAGCCTTGATGCACAATATGGGTGAGATCGAGTACGAAGGATGTTGGGCAAGATGCTGGTTTGATTTAGGGACCAGTGATGCCATCGCCCTCGATGTCCTCCTGAATGTACTGCAACAAGTTAATACCGAATTCATCGAGATCCAGCAGGTATTTATTGGTGGAGAAAACAGCGACTGGCCCCTGCCAGAACGCAGCGATCCCTATCGTCAAGAGGAGTAAGCAGGCTATTTATTGCTGGGGATTCAGAAGATTCATTACAATCGCCAATCTATCAAATACGATGGACTATAGATGATGAATAGGCAAAGTTGGACATGGAATCTTCACCGCATCGTAGTCCACAGGTTGATGCCTTCCTCACCCGATATACCGCTGGGGAGCGCAGCTTTAGAGACATTGACTTAAATTCAGCCAACCTCAACACCCTCAACCTGAAAGGCGCAGACCTTAGTTATGCTGATTTAAGCAATGCAAACCTCAAAAATGCCAACCTCAGGGGCACCGACCTCAGTTATGCCAACTTAAACAATGCAGATCTAACTCAGGCCGATTTGAGAGGCACCAGTTTATTCGGAACCGATCTAAGAGACGCAATTTTGACAGGAACCCAGTTGGCAGACACTGACTTTGATCAGACTACTCAATTCCCAACGGGCTTTGATCCTTCTCAACACATCAGTCAGTGAGACTTAGAACGATAAAAATTCACGAACAGCAACGGTAGCAAGCTTGTGCAATCGCCCAGTCCTCTTGAGTATGAATGACAAGCACTCGTATCCTAGAGTCAACTGCTGCAATATCTTGGTCCACTGGGGAGTTCTGATTCTGGGCATCATCAAGCTGAAGTCCTAAAAATGCTAGTGACTCGCAGATCGCAGCCCGTACCGATGCGGAGTGCTCTCCAATACCCGCCGTAAAAACGAGTGCCTCCAGCCCTTCCAAACTCATCAGCATTGACCCTAGACAAGCCTTTAATCGGTGAATATAGAGGTTCCACGCTTGTTCAGACCGTTGATTTCTCTGAGAAATAGCATCTTCGATCTCTCGCAAATCATGGGACACGCCTGATATTCCCTTGAGACCAGACTCCTGACTGAGCAGATATTCGAGCTGATCGGCTGAATAGCCTTGACGCATAAGGTGAATTAAAATACCAGGATCAACCGCTCCTGAACGGGTTCCCATCATCAAGCCATCTAAAGGGGTATAGCCCATCGTGGTATCGATGCTCTGACCATTCTTCACCGCTGATAGGGAAGCCCCATTCCCTAAATGACAGATGATGAGATTCTCCACATCCCGGTTGAGGATCTCAGTGGCTCGCTGAGTGCAGTATTGATGACTAATCCCGTGGAAACCATAGCGGCGAATTCCCTGTTCAATCCAGTCATAGGGACCAGGATAGGTTGCAGCAACATCTGGTAGAGAGCGATGAAAAGCGGTATCGAAAACGGCGACCTGGGGAACATTATCTAGAAGCTGCTCCATCAGCTCTATCCCTTCTAGACTGGCGGGATTATGGGCCGGAGCTAAGGGTATCAGAGATGCGATCGCATCCTTAACCCGATCCGTCAACACCACACTCGATTGATATATCGACCCACCATGAACCACCCGATGTCCCACCACATCAATCTCTTGTAGACTTGAAATCACTTGGGTGACACCCTGGCAAAGGGTCTTTAACAGATACAACAGGGCATCGGCCCGAGACACTGATGCCAATTCCTCCTCTAACGCCTGTCCCCTCTCAGTGCTAACAATGAGGGCCGCACGATCTGGATAATGCCACTCCAGTTGAGCCTCCCAAACGGTTAACAGTGGGGACTCTGGGAGCATTCCTTCAATGTTATACAGACAACATTTATGGCTGCTAGACCCGGCATTTAAGACTAAAATTTTCATGAATTGAGGATATTATTCACACCCCTCAGAATAGGGCCACTGCCAATTGACAATCTCATCCTGGTCTTTGCCATGTTCGTGGGCATAGGCCAGACACTCAATGATCTTGTTCCGCATTCGTTCCTTGGCATGCCCTGCTGCCGAACCCAGCTTAGGCACCCGATCAATCACGTCAATAACCAAGTTAAAGCGGTCCACCTCATTCTTAATGGCCAACTCTAAGGGCGTATTGATATTGCCCTGTTCCTTATAACCCCGCACATGAATCCGCTCTTGATTAGAGCGACGATAGACCAGCTTATGAATCAACCAGGGATAGCCATGAAAGTTGAAGATGATCGGTTTATCGGTTGTAAACAATGAATCAAAATCTCGATTAGACAGCCCGTGGGGATGTTCCCCTGCCGACACCAGCTTAAATAGATCCACCACATTCACAAACCGCACCTTGAGCCACGGAAATTCTTCTCGTAAAATTGCCGTTGCTGCCAGGGATTCCATCGTCGGAATATCACCACAGCAGGCCATCACCACATCGGGTTCATCGGGTTCAGTCCCACAGTCATCATTACTAGCCCAGTCCCAAATCCCAATCCCTTTAGTGCAGTGAGCAACGGCTTCCGCCATGGATAAATACTGTAGATGCTTTTGCTTGTCCGAGATAATCACATTGATATAATCCACACTGCGGAAGCAATGGTCTGCCACGGATAGTAGACAGTTCGCATCCGGCGGGAAGTAAACCCGCACCACATCAGGATTTTTATTCGTCACCAAATCCACATAGCCAGGATCTTGGTGGCTAAAGCCATTGTGGTCCTGCCGCCACACCAACGAGGACAGCAGAATATTCAACGACGAAACCGAACGCCGCCAAGGGACATGATTTCGGCAAATATCTAACCATTTGGCATGCTGGTTAAACATGGAATCGACCACATGGGCAAAGGCTTCATAAGTATGGAACAGACCGTGGCGTCCAGTCAGCAGATAGGTTTCCAGCCAGCCTTGCAGCGTATGCTCACTCAACATTTCCATCACCCTACCCTCACGGGACAATTCGCTACCATCCTCATCTTCTGGAAATAGGTCTGCCATCCAAACCTTTTTCGTAACTTGGTAAACATCCTGCAAACGATTGGAAGCAGTTTCATCCGGCCCCATCAACCGGAAGTTGTCAGGGTTATCTCGCATGATCTCTCGCATGAACAACCCCAAAGCCTTGGTATTTTCAAACTCCACAGTGCCACGTCGACCCCCAATATCAACCGCAAGGTCATGAAAACTGGGAAGTTTCAGAGCTTTTCGCAGCAGCCCCCCATTGGCGTGGGGGTTAGATCCCATACGGCGATTCCCGACTGGAGCTAACGCTTTCAGTTCCGGAATCAATGTTCCGTTTTCGTCGAATAATTTTTCGGGTTTGTACCCCCGCATCCATTCTTCCAGCTTGCGCAGGTGATCGGGATGATCATGCATACCCCCCATGGGCACTTGATGAGATCGCCAAAAGTCTTCCACCTTTTTGCCATCCACTTCCTGAGGACCAGTCCAGCCCTTCGGCGTCCGCAGCACAATCATCGGCCAGCGAGGGCGCTCGATCTTGCCGTTAATTCGGGCCTCGCGTTGCACCTCTTTAATGTTGAGGATGCACTCCTCCATAACAGCCGCCATTGTCTGATGCATCTCTGCTGGATTGTTACCCTCGACAAAATAGGGCGTGTAGCCATACCCCCGAAACAGGCACTCCAGCTCTTCATGGGAGATACGAGCCAGAATTGTCGGGTTGGCAATCTTGTAGCCATTCAAGTTCAGCACTGGCAACACCGCACCATCGCGAGCGGGATTGATGAACTTATTGGAATGCCAAGAAGTCGCCAACGGCCCCGTCTCTGATTCACCATCGCCCACCACACAGGTCACAATTAGATCTGGGTTATCCAAGACAGCGCCGTACGCATGGGAAACGCTATAGCCCAATTCGCCCCCTTCATGGATGGAACCCGGTGTTTCAGGGGTCACATGACTCCCAATAAAGCCAGGAAAAGAGAACTGCTTAAAGAACCGCTGCAGGCCTTCGGCATCTTCGCTTTTGTCGGGATAGATTTCAGAATAGGTGCCTTCTAGATACACGGGACCAAGAACGCCAGGAGCACCGTGCCCAGGACCAGCCATAAAGATCATATCCAGATCGTATTTTTTGATTAACCGATTGCAGTGAACATAGGTAAAACTCAACGCCGGAGAGGCTCCCCAATGTCCTAGCAAACGATGTTTAACCTGTTCAGCCTTTAAAGGTTCCTGGAGTAAAGGGTTATCTCGGAGGTAAATCATGCCCACCGCAAGATAGTTACAGGCACACCAGTAAGCATGCATATGATCCAATTCTGATTCTGTCAGTGGATTAGACGTAGCAATTGTTTTTGGCGCAGGGACTTGAAGCATCGTTCGTCTCTCCCGAAAAAGTGCTATTCAGCTGGAATTGAATAAGGGTAGATTGGGTAGTGATGGCCGCCGAAGATGAAGCTTTAGCAGTCGCAGTTGCAGCGTCGGCAAAGCATATAGAGCTGAATTCCTAGAACGCTAATCGAGGGGTTAGCGATTAATGCCAGAAGATTCTAGAGGCGCTGGTGGTAAATCAGTATGGGGATTTTCGGTGGGCAAATGGGCATGGGGACTCTTGAAACTGGACTGGGCTTCTGCAACCTGACAGGCCACCATCGTTTTCACATGCTCCATTTCATCGTCACGGATATTGACGAACACGTCGTATAAATGATCGACGACAGGACGGCGTTCCTCAGGAATTCTAGCCGTTTGAAATTCATCAAACATATAGAGATCACCATCACGATAGTAGCTAATCGCAATTGGAGGAGCGGGTTGAGCTTTCAGGTCAGCCTCATTCGCTTTCAGAAACTGGTCATACGTATGATAGGCTTCCTTCTCCACGAGTTCCATGAAGTGATAAGCTGCCCTCGGTGAGACAACATATAGGCCTACAATAATCCAGTAGTACAGCAAAGCCACATGGCGGGCTAGGAAGCGGTCAATCCACTGTCGATTACCCCCCAGTTCTTCCATAATGAGCAAATGATGAAGCTCATTCCAGGACTCAGCAAAGTGAACTTTTAGCCAATCTGCTCGCCGCCATAAACCAATGGTTTCATACAGGTGTAGCACGGAAAGGTAGGCAAAATAAGGCACACGAGCAACTGTTTCCAACACGTAAAAACGCGGAATGGGACGATCTCGATAGACAATTTTTAAGACACAGACTAAAACACCCACTAGCAATCGGATCATAGTAAACACTCTTTCTTCATTCACTACTCGCATCCTGATCGATCCCCAACTGAGGGACAAGATAGTTACCCAGAACAGAGCCTAGTTACCTCAGGTAAAAAGCTAGTGCCCTATCTAACCCTTACTCACTTCTGAAGGAAATCTTAAATTTCCTAAAAATGTCAAAGAGATACCTGGGAAAAAACAACCCCACAGCCAGAATGGAAACACTAGCAATTGTGGGGAAATCGAATGAGTAAAATGGAAGACTGTCTCAATTCACAGTGCCCCATCGAATTCACTCTAGATATACTGGGCGGTAAGTGGTCCATTCCAATTTTGCGTGAATTATTTAGCGGCACTCGTCGAACCCATCAGTTACAAGATGCCCTCCCAGGAATCAGCAGCAAAACACTGATGGTCCGTCTTCGAGAGTTAGAGCGCCATGGCCTTGTCGAGCGCCAAATTTTTGCGGAGGTCCCGCTACATGTTGAGTATTCCCTGACCGACAAAGGACGACAAATTCAGCCAGTCTTGACGTCGCTATACCAAGTCGGGGTGCAATGGCTTCACCAGCAAGATTGCTATTGCCCTCTTGGAGAAAAAGCAGGGTAGAGAAATAATGAACAGTTAGTCAAATGACTCAATCGTTTGAATAGATCCGATTTCCTAGCCTGTGTATCACTGTCCCGAGATAGCTCTAGAACTTCAGATAAGAACTATAGATATTAAAGAGCCCTGTCACAGAAGCTGCAATAACGCTGACGCAAGGGGGATAGAAACGCTCGATAATCTACCGAAACATGCTGCTAACGGAGCTATCTTCATGAACTCGCCAAATGGTTTCACCCAGTAAACTAGCCACAGACAACACCCGTAACTGCGGAAAATGTCGCTCTGCGGGAATAGGCGTTGTATTCGTCACTAAGACTTCTTCGAATAACCCCGTTTGCGAGAGTCGCTCAACGGCAGGAGGTGAAAACACAGCATGGGTTGCACATGCATAGACTTGCCGTGCCCCTTCCTCCCGGAGTAACCGAGCCGCTGCTGAAATCGTCCCTGCCGTGTCAATCATGTCGTCGACTAGCACAGCGGTCTTTCCCTTGACATCACCCACAACATTCATCACTTCAGCCACATTATGGGCCTGTCGTCGTTTGTCAATAATGGCCAAAGGGGCATCATTCAACTTTTTAGCAAAGGCCCTGGCTCTGGCTACACCCCCCACGTCTGGAGACACAACCACGAGATCGGGAAGTTCTTTGCGCGCTAAGTAATCGAGAAGTACCGGAGATCCATACACATGATCCACGGGGATATCGAAATAACCTTGAATCTGAGCCGAGTGCAAGTCCATGGCTAGAATGCGGCTAGCCCCAGCTTGGGTAATCAGATTAGCCACTAACTTAGCCGTAATCGACTCTCGCCCCGCCGTCTTCCGATCGGCTCTCGCATAGCCATAGTAGGGCAGAACAGCCGTAATCTGCCGCGCCGATGCCCGCCGACATGCATCAATAATAATCAGCAATTCCATGAGATTATCGTTGACGGGATGGCAGGTCGGCTGAATCAAATAGACATCACAGCCCCGAATCGATTCTTGGATTTGGACATAGAGTTCGCCATCTGCAAACCGCTTCCGCACCATGGGTCCCAGATCAACCCCCAAGTAGCGAGCCACCTCTTGGGAGAGGGGAGCATTGGCAGAACCCGAGAAAATCTTCAGACGGTTATTCTCTGCGACTAGGGGAAGAGGGGGTTGCAGAGTTAGAGTGGCGGAACGGATCACTACGGACTCCCAAAACGCGTTCTTGGCAATCTTAACATTCCCAATTGCGCTTATTGTCGTTGAGATTTATGAGTTTTAATTAAATTCTTCAACGGTGGCAATTTTGCTGACAGTTTTTCTAGACGAGCATCCTTAAGAACGGCCTGGACGGCGCTTTTGCAAGAAATCAGGAATATCCAAATTAGTCCCTCGGGTAGGAGGTCGCTGGGCAACAGGCTTGGCCGCAGGCGCAGACTTCTGGGAGGAAGCGGGACGAGCTGCTTTTGGTTTAGCTTCAGATTTAGGCGGAGGGGTCCCCCCCTCCCCTGAAAAGCCCGTTGCTATCACAGTCATCTTA
>CALDHF010000269.1 GCA_937941595.1 uncultured Acaryochloris sp.
GTCTGGGTAGATTCAGGTAATTCACTGAGTGCCCCCTAAGAGATTAATGAGAATTATGAGTGGCGCGCATACAGAAGACTGTCCATTCGATCAATATCTCTGTAGCCAACCCTAACGTCCAGGCGTGAATGTATTAAGAGTGTAGAGTTCGAGCGATATGGCATGCTTCTTGGGAATTGATTTTGGGACAACGGGTGCTCGCGCCATTGTCATCGATCAGTACCAGCACATCCAGACTGAAGTGAGCTGCTTATTTCCAACAGTTAGTCCAGAAGAGCGAGCCAACTGTTGGGAAAACTCCTTATGGCAATTGATGGGGGAGATTCCTGAAGGGGTGCGATCGCAACTCCAATCCATCGCCATTAACGGCACCTCTTCTACTATTTTGCTAGGCGATGCTCAGGGAACTCCCCTCTATCCACCGCAGATGTATAACGACACTTGCGATCCGGCTAGCTTGGAGCTGCTGACCACCCTGGCTCCAGCAGGTCATCCGGTTCTGAGTGCCAGTTCCAGCTTGGCCAAATTGCTGGGGCTGAGTCGGCAGGTGGATATGGGTGCGGTTCGTTACCTCATGCATCAGGCAGATTGGCTGGCTTTTCTGTTGCATGGTCGTTTGGGACTCAGTGATGATCACAACAGCTTGAAATTAGGATACGACCCTGGGATGGCCGAAGGCCGCTCTTCGAGCATGGCAACCTATCCCCCATGGTTCCAAAAATCTCCTTTGAAGCAACTTTTCCCCCTCTTGCCCCAAGTCCTGCGGCCCGGTGCACCCATTGGCCCGATTCAATCCGACCACGCCACCCGATTCGGCATTCCTGCTGACTGTCAGATTCATGCGGGTACCACCGACAGCATTGCCGCCTTTCTTGCCAGTGGAGCCAACCAACCCGGCATGGCCGTCACCTCTCTTGGCTCTACCTTGGTGCTCAAACTCTTGAGCCAGACCCGAGTCGATCAGGCTGAGTATGGCATCTACAGCCATCGCCTCGGCAAGTATTGGCTGGTGGGCGGTGCGTCTAATACGGGGGGCGCGGTCCTTCAGCATTTTTTCTCACCCTCCGAACTCCAGCAGCTCAGTCAACAGATTGACCCGAGCCAACCCAGTCCTTGGCGCTACTATCCGCTCCTGAAACCTGGAGAACGTTTTCCCATTAATGATCCGGCGTTGCGTCCCCAGCTCACGCCTCGACCGAAAGACCCCGTTGCGTTTTTGCACGGTCTGCTAGAAAGCTTGGCTCGGATTGAAGCCCAGGGGTATGATTTGTTGCAAGCTCACGGGGCTACACCCTTACAGTCTGTTTCTACAGCAGGCGGGGGTGCCCAAAATGCCGTTTGGCAGACCATTCGTCAACGCCACCTGCAAGTGCCTTGTGATGCCGCTCCCTATCAGCAAGCTGCCTATGGCACTGCCCTGCTCGCCGCCCATGGCCCATTTGCATGATTAATCCCTTACCCACCATCGACTATCGGGCAGCCCATGCCCCCCAACAGTTGGCCCAGTCCTTGCAGCACTCAGGATTTGCCGTGCTCAGCAATAGTCCCATCTCCCCTGCCTGGGTAGACCAGACGTATCAAGACTGGCAAGGATTTTTCAACAGTGAGAACAAAGTTGAATACACCTTCGACCCCAAGGTGCAGTCGGGCTATTTCCCGTTTCAAACTGAACAAGCCAAGGGCCATTCCACACCGGATCTAAAAGAGTTCTTCCACATCTATGAACGATATCCCCTGCCTAACGGCATGAGTGATGCCACTTGGCATCTGTTTAAGCAACTGAGACATCTAGCCACAGAATTACTGGAATGGGTAGAGCAACAGGCCCCACCAGACATTCAGGCTGACTTTTCCCAGCCCCTAGGCTCCATGATTGCCGACAGCCAAGAAACCCTGTTTCGGTTATTGCACTACCCCCCTTTGCCCGCTGATATTCCTGCCGGGGCGGTACGAGCCGCGGCCCATGAAGACATCAATCTGATTACCCTGCTCCCCGCCGCTACGGCCATGGGCTTAGAGTTACTGGATACAGCAGGAGAGTGGCAATCCGTGATTTGCCATCGCAATGATATTGTCGTCAATGTCGGGGATATGCTTCAACTCGCCAGCCAAGGCTATTACCGATCCGCCACCCACCGCGTCGTCAATCCCGAAGGCACCGCCAGTCAGCAGTCTCGTTTATCTATGCCCCTATTTCTGCATCCGCGGCCAGAGGTGGTTTTAGCCCCCGGAAAGACCGCTCGCCAGTACCTGCAAGAACGATTACGGGAGATTGGCTTGGTCTGAGAACTTCCTACCTATTAGACTTCCTACCTATTAACTGGGTGGCGCAATCCGGGTGGCAAAATTTTGCGATCGCGTTGGCGACAATTGCCGAGCTTTGAGAATGGCTGCCGTTAAAAAGACATAAGCCGACACCCCAATCACCATTAAAGCCAGAACGGCCACCAAATTTCCAAAGGGTTCAGCTAAACTCCCCGACGCATTCCAAAACGCATGAATGCCTGAAGACGTCAGATAGCCTATGGCCAAAATTTGCCAGCGTTTCGAAGGCTTGAGAATACTCAAACCAATAAAATACCCAAAAATACCGCTATAGGCCATATGACCCGCCACCGATCCTAAGACCCTAGGAATCAGCAGTTGCACCGCGGCTAAAGCGCCCGCAAATTCATTCGATGATGAACGAGCCACTTGTTGGGCAATCCCCGGAACGTACTGTCCTAAAGTCTCTATCAAAGTAAATCCCAACGCCGAAGCTGCTCCGATCAGAATGCCATCTAAAGGCTCCCAAACCCCCACCTGTTGGCGGCTAGGCGGTCGCAGTTGCGTTCCCAAATAGAAAAATCCAAAAATCGGTAAGGCTTTGAGTAGCTCCTCCATCAACCCAGCCCCAAAGAAATGGCTAATGAGTTGAGGAATAAACCCTGATGAGGCCTCTGCAATATTGCCTGGCAAAATCCCCCGAAAGACCAGAATAAACAGACTTAGGATCGGCGTGACCAGGATAACCATTGTAAACAGCATGCTTAGCAGCAGCACCCACCAAGGTTTCTGCTTGCCACATAAACGATAAATAAAATAGAACCCTCCCCCCCCTAGATACGACGCCAGGAGGAGATTAAATACGCCAGGATTACTGGCAAAAATAAACAACAGCACCACCAACATCACCGTCAGAATGCCAGGGATCAGATACCCTTTACGCAGCAGATCTTTACGGGCAGAAGCGATGGGAAATAGCTGACTCATCGTCACTTGATC
>CALDHF010000270.1 GCA_937941595.1 uncultured Acaryochloris sp.
GCAAAGGAATACCGCATCTTTGGCTTCTGGGCGGGGTGGATCAATCATGGCGACCAACCCCATAAAGATCAGATCTTGTTCCAAATTTTGTGGACCCAAACCCTTGATTCCTTGTGGTAGCCAGCGGAGGGCAATCCCCAAAATTCTTTTGCCTTGGACAGCCAAGCGATCATGGGTTTGAAAGATCTCTTCTCGTACAGTGGCTGATAGGGGTTGGATAGTCCCTTCTATCCAGATATGGCTGGATAAACCCAGTAACCGATCGAGCGCGCCCTTCGTAAACATCAGATCAGGGCAGGCCTCGGATATGGGCGATCGGGAAGTCAATGCTGCTAATGGTTCCGACGGTTTAGAAGGGCATTGATGCACAGTCGTCATTAATTTGCGGTTGGCATCAAAGGGGAGTTCTGTGTGGCGGGGAAAGTCTTTTACGAGGTGAGGTTTCCAGCAGCCCAATTGTGCAGCAGCAGCAACGAGGGCTGTTTCTGTGGGGTCACCCAGGAGCCGATAGTGACCCGGTTGGTCTGGATCGGCTTCTAGACAGGCATCATTACAAAGGGCGAGCCCCATCAACAACAGGTTGAGACCAGCTCGTTGAGCAGGGTCGAGATCGGGAAAGCTTGGGGCTGGGTCTGGCTGGAGTGGAGATTGGGAGAGGGGGAGTTGAATTTGGGTCTTGCTCCAGGATAAATCGGTTGTTGTCATCCGATTTTCAGTCAGGGTACCGGTTTTGTCGGAACAGATGACCGTCACAGATCCTAGAGTTTCAACCGCTGGCAGCTTGCGAATCAGGGCTTGATTTTTGAGCATCCGCTTTGCTCCTAGGGCCAGAGAAATGGTGACAATGGCAGGTAATCCTTCGGGGACGGCTGCTACTCCCAAACTAACGGCGGTTAAGAACATAAACCGCAGCTCTTCCCCTCGTAGGAGGCCTAGACCAAAGATAATTAAGATTAGGATTGTAATTGCGATCGCAAGTTGTTGCCCAAACCGATCCAATCGTTGTTGAAGCAGAGTAGGACTAGGCTTTGCCGTTTGAATCGCAGTGGCGATATGTCCTAGCTCCGTATTCATGCCAGTGGCAGTGACCACCGCCAGACCTCGACCATAGGTAACAGCCGTTCCCATATAAATCATGTTGTGGCGATCCCCTAAGGGTAGATCTGGGCTATCTAGGGCATCAATCGTCTTATCGATGGGTTGCGATTCTCCAGTCAAGGAGGCTTCTTGCAGCCGCAAGGTGGCAGATTCCAGTAGTCGGCAATCTGCTGGAATCAGATTACCAGCATCAATGTGGATAATGTCTCCAGGGACTAAAGTCTGAGCCTTAACCTCTAACAAGGTGCCGTTGCGACGAACTCGGACCGTAGGCACCGCTAGCTTCTTTAAGGCGGCAATGGCTTGTTCTGCTTGATAGTCTTGAAAAAATCCCAACCCGGCATTGAAAACAACGATGGCTAAAATGGCCAGAGCATCTTTAATATCCCCTAAGACGCCGGACAAAATGGCAGCCACAATCAAGATCAAGACCATCGTGGCGGTTAGTTGCTTCCAAAGCATAAGCCAGGGGCTTTCTCGGTCTTGTGCTGTTAATTCATTAGGGCCATACTGGTCGAGACGGACATCAACCTCAGTTTGGCTTAATCCCCGATCGATCTGGGTCCGCAGATGCTGCAATACCCCTTCTGGATGCAGTCGATGCCAATCGGTCACAGGTCACCTCAGGATGTCTACACGGATAGTTCCTAATCAATCGCCTGATGCCTAAGGTCAGGATCACGATGTTCTATCTAAATTGTAGTTGTCAGCATTCGCCATCCCTCCCAGACCAGTTGTCATGAGAGGTTAACTTATTGCAATTCATTGAGATTCCTAAGATCGATCCTCGGATGTTTTAGGCTCAGGGGTGGCAATGGTGGCGCTGAGGGGATCAGTCGGAGCCATCCTCGATGTATCTGAAATAGGAATAAGAGACAATAGGTTAAGAACAAAACAGGATATAACAATGGTCAATCTAGCTGAGCTTCCTTCAGGCTCGTCTCCGTGGAAACTGGGACGACTGACGCAGCTATTGCTATTGGCCGTGGTGGTACTGACCTACAGTGTCTTGGAAATGGCGGTGGCTAATTCCTTATTCCTCACCCATGTGGGTGCAGATGGTTTGCCCCTAGCCTTCATCCTGATCGGTCTATTTTCTATTCCTGCCTATGCCCTATTTTCGCAGGTGGTAGATCGGTATAGTCGCCCCCAGTTATTTCGATACCTACTGCTGCTGGCTGCCGTGATGGCGGTGGGGATGCGGTTTTTGTTAACGATGAATGGGCCATCCATCTATTACATTGTCCTAATTCTGGTCTTTTTTCAGTGGGACTTTCACAACAATATTCTCTATGCCAGCCTGCTCACGGACTATTTTTCGGCTCTAGACTATAAGCGCTATGCCCCCTACATTGGCATGGCTCAAGCCGTAGGCACCCTGGTGGGTGGGGGCTTGACGGCCTTGTTGTCTCACTATTTCCCAACCCGTGAACTTTTGCTGGGTTTACCGCTGGTGTTTGGTGTTGCGATCGCACAATTGTTCTTTCTCGAAAACACCCAGCGCCAGATTGAAACCATCGGCAAAAAAGACAACGTGGGTATGGTTGAGGCCCTGAAAACATTTCCTGATTTAGTCAAGCGCTATCCCCTAATGCTGTTTTTGGCGGCCAGTAGTTTTCTATTGGTGATCATCTACCTATCCGCCGAATTTTTATGGTTTAGTATCTATGCTCAGAACTTTACGGAAGATGCTCTGACTGGTTTCTTAGGGCTGATGCGAGTTAGCGTTAGCATCATTCAGGTGCTAGTGCTGTACTGCTTTACCCGCCCTCTATTACATTGGGTCGGGGTCGCTCGCATGAATGTGGTCTACCCCCTCACCACCTTATTTGGGCTGGCAGGCATTGTTATTCAGACTAGTCTGCCTGCGGCAGTGGCATTGCATATTAACGGGGATGGTCTTTATAAAAGTATCAATATCCCCGTCCATCAGCTCAACTACAACGCCATCCCCCGAGAATTTTTGGGGCGAATTCGCACCCTCAGCGATGGTTTTTTCTATGCCATCGGCTTAACCTCTGCCGGGGGACTGCTGTGGATTGGTCATCACACCTTAAGCCTGAGCCAAATTTCCGAAATAGCTATTTTCCTCACCGTCATCTTGTTCGGTCTGCGCTTGCCAATGGGCAAATATTATGCTCAGGGCTTGGAAGAGATGATCCGTTCGGATACCATTAATTTGGACGAATTGGGTGATGTTCAAGCTCAACTCCCCCAGCAATCGAGTGCTGTGATCCGCAACTTACTTCAAGATGGCGATCGCTACACCCAGATCAAGGGATTAGAATTTGCCACAAAATTAGGGCAACCCAGCCTGTTCTTTGCTGACGTTCAACCCCTACTGGCCCAACCCGATCCTGAGATCCAACAAGCCCTCATTCAATTCTTCAGTGTCAATGCCAATCCAGAGATAATCTCATTTTTTGAGACGCGTCTTCAAGAACAAGCGGGGTCCGTGCGCACCACGGCCCTAGAAATTCTGATTGCCAACCGCTATCCATTTACCAAAACTCATCTCCAAACCCTACTCACTGACAAAAATCAGGACATTCGGACGTTAGGGGCAGTGGCCGTTACCCAATCGAAGGAAACCGACGAAACCTTACAGGCGACCTGTGATCAAATTTGGTACTCTGAGCTATCAGAGGCCACAGGAAAAGCGGTGGTTCGTGTGGTGGCCTGTAGTGGAAATCGGGCGCTGATGCCCGTGCTCACCCATCTCCTCATGCAGGATAGTCCGGAATTGCAGCAGGAGAGTTTGGGGGTGCTGGCAACCCTGGGGCAGACTGGCGATCATGAATTAGCCGATATTGCGATTACAGCTCTGGACCATCCGTCGCCCTTGGTCCGTACAGCAGCCTTTAAACTACTGGGCGTCGTCCATGTCCCCGACTATCTTCCTCATATTGCGGTGGGCTTTAGAGATCCCGATCCTAGAGTCCGGCAGCAGGCCGCTCAAATTCTGCCTGCCTACGGTAAACCTGGGTTGTTGCTGGCCAAGGATAACTTATCGGCGACGGAACCCGATGTCGTCAATGCTGCGATCGCAGCCATTGGTCAAGTCCGAAATCGCCAGGCGGGCAAATTGCTCTATGACTATTTAGCCCCCGATTTTCAGCAGGTATTAGCTACGCGCAAATGGCAACAGCAAATTCCTCGAACCGATCCCAACTGGCAACCCTTGGCCTTAGCAATTGAAGACTACCACAATCGTCTGTTGCAAAAGGTGCTGTATATTTTGGCGTGTTTGGGCCACGATCGCACCGTCAATGCCATCAATCGCATTCTCAGTACCAATGAACAACGGGATTTAGCGAATGCCGTCGAAGCCCTAGCCTCTCTGAAGAATCGGCGTTTTGTCTTGCCCTTACTCCCCATCCTCGAGCAGGCGGTTAAGCAGGAACCCGTCAGTGGCCGTAGTTGCGTCGAACCCCAATGGATGCGCGATAAAGGGTATAAATTACTCTTAGAAGCTTTAGAGATGAAGGATCGATGGATTCGCATTGGGGCTTTGATCGCCTTAGCTGGCGTCCCTTCTGCCTTAGTCAACGATCCCGATCCACTGGTCAAAACGGTGGCGGAACAGATTTTTCTCTCAGTCGATCCAGATCCCTTACCCACCAATCAATTTATGAAACGTCTGCTGCTCCTCAAAGAAGTTGCGCTGTTCAAGAACTTGTCCCTAGATGAGCTAGTGCTCATTGACAAAGCCCTAGAACAAGAGCAAAAACTGGCAGGAGAAACGATTTTCTCAGAGGGCAGTTGGTGTACGCACTTTTATATTATTGCTGAGGGCAAAGTTCAAATTGTCAAAGACATCGATACCCAGTCTCGGGATTTGAAGCAGCTTACCGTTGGAGAATA
>CALDHF010000271.1 GCA_937941595.1 uncultured Acaryochloris sp.
CCCACGATTCGACGATTGGCTCAATATTTAACTCAGGCTCAGCAGCCGACGGGGCCGGAGAGGTCGCCTCAGCAACCCCATACACCAGGAATGGCTGAGGCTGGTATTGCCATTGTCGGTATGGTGGGTCGGTTCCCTGGCGCTCAAACTATTGATGAATTTTGGTCTAACCTCTGCACGGGTTTAGAGTCCATCACTTTTTTTGAAGACGATCAAGTGGACCCTAGCGTCGATCCAGAGCAACGCATGGATCCAAACTATGTTCGGGCCAAAGGCATTATTGAAGGGGCGGAACATTTTGATGCTGCCTTTTTCGGCATTAGTCCTCGCCAAGCCGAGATCATGGATCCCCAGGCGCGGCTGTTTTTAGAGCTGGCTCAGGAAGCCCTGGAAAATGCAGGCTATGCTCCCGGTCAATATGCGGGCAACATTGGCTTATACGCGGGGTCAGGCCAAAATACTTATTTTGAACGGCATCTCTGTGGACGGCCTGAGATTATCAACCGCCTCGGGGCGTTCCAGACGATGTTGGCCAATGAGAAAGATTTTGTCACTACCCGGGCTTCCTACAAACTGAATCTTACTGGCCCCAGTGTGAGCGTCAGTACAGCCTGTTCCACGTCCCTAGTGGCGACGATCCAAGCTTACCAAGGCTTATTAAGTCGGGATTGTGATCTGGCTCTAGCGGGTGGTATCTCAATTTCAACCCCTCAAAATAGCGGCTACCTGTACCAGGAAGAGGGGATATTATCTCCCGATGGCCATTGTCGTCCGTTTGATGCTGAGGCGAAAGGCACCACGTTCAATAGTGGGGCTGGGATTGTGGTCATGAAGCGACTGGCTGATGCCTTAGAAGAGGGCGACCGCATTTATGCTGTGCTCAAAGGAGTGGGCATCAATAACGATGGTGCTGATAAAGTCAGCTTTACTGCTCCCAGTGTTGAGGGGCAGGCCGGGGCGATTCAGCAGGCCCAGGCTGAGGCCGGATTTGCCCCCGATACGATTAGCTACATTGAAGCCCATGGCACGGCAACCCCCTTAGGGGATCCGATTGAGGTAGAAGCCTTAACCCAAGCCTTTCAACCCTCAATGTCTAAGGGGCAATTCTGCGCCATTGGCTCTGTTAAGGGCAATATTGGCCATACCGTCGCTGCGGCTGGGGTCGCGGGTTTGATTAAGACCACCCTCGCTCTCTACCATCAAACCCTGCCCCCGAGCTTAGGGTTTACAACCCCCAATCCTCAAATTGATTTTCAAAACAGTCCCTTTTTCGTCAACACTCAACTCACAGAGTGGTCAACTCAGCAACTGCCCCGGCGGGCAGGGGTTAGCTCTTTTGGCGTCGGAGGCACGAATGCCCATGTTGTCTTGGAAGAGCCCCCCCAAGCCAATGCCTCAAGTCCTTCTCGTCCTTGTCAGCTCCTATTGCTGTCAGCCAAGACGCCATCGGCCCTAGAACAAACGACCCACAATTTGCGGCAATTTTTTCAGAAAAATAAGGATATCAACCTAGCAGACGCTGCCTATACCCTTCAGGTTGGACGCACCCCCTACCAACATCGCCGCTTTGTGCTCTGTCAAGACGTCAAGGATGCCTGTCAAAATTTAGAGGCTTTAGGGCCGGAATCCAGCAGTACCCGAGCAACCGTTGATTGCGACCGCGAAGTGGTATTTGTTTTTCCCGGTCAAGGGTCGCAGTACGTCAACATGGGTCTGAACTTCTATCAGTCGGAACCCTTATTTCAGGCGATCATTGATCAGTGTGCCGAACTGCTGCAAAGCCCTCTCAATCTAGATATTCGGACACTGCTTTATCCAGAACCTGGACAAGAAGACCAAGCTGCCGCTGAACTGAAAAAAACGATTTATACTCAGCCGGCTTTGTTCGTCGTGGAATATGCGTTGGCTCAACTATGGATGAGTTGGGGGATTCAGCCAGCAGCCATGATGGGCCACAGCATTGGTGAGTTTGTGGCGGCTTGTTTAGCAGGGGTCTTTTCCCTAGAAGACGGTCTGACATTGATTGCAGCTCGGGGAAAGATGATGTGGGAGCTGCCTGCGGGTTCCATGCTGTCAGTGCGGTCTGCCGTTGGTCAAGTCCAACCCTATCTGACGAATCAACTTGCGATCGCAGCCATCAACAGTCCCAATCTTTGCGTCATTTCTGGTCCTACTCCAGCCATTACAGAATTGGAAGCGAACCTCACCACCCACGAAATCGTTTGCAAGCAGCTACACACCTCCCATGCGTTCCATTCCCCGATGATGGACGTCCTAGTGGCTCCATTTCAAACCCTCTGCGCAGAGATCTCGCTTTCTCCTCCCCAAATCCCTTTTGTCTCAACTGTTACAGCCGATTGGATTACCGATAGTAAAGCCACCGATCCTGATTACTGGGCTAGCCATTTGCGTTCAACCGTCCGGTTTGCCGACAGTGTGCAGACCCTTTGGCACCAACCTGAACGGATTTTGCTAGAAGTTGGCCCCCGGACCACGACCACCACCTTGGCCCGCCAGCAAATCCAAAATAGGCAGCTCCAAACCGCGATCCCTTCCCTCAGTAAATCCGCTGCTGACCAGCAAGAATGGACTGCCATCCTTAACGCCCTGGGGCAGCTCTGGTTAGCAGGAGCCACAATGGATTGGCAACGCTTTTATCAACATGAGTATCGGCACCGCCTCCCCCTGCCCACTTACCCCTTTGAGCGCCAACGGTTTTGGATTGATCCGCTGCCCGCTCAGGCTAATTCTTTGCACGTGAAATCTCCCCCCATAGTGTCTAATGCTTCTCCAGCACCGACTCCCCATTCAACTTCGAACCCTCCCCCAACCATCATGGCTGAGACCCGTCCCCAACGTTTAACCCCTTTGATTAAAGAGATTTTAGAAACATCCTCAGGTCTAGATCTAGCTGATGCTGATGATCAAACCACCTTTTTAGAGATGGGGCTAGATTCTTTATCCTTGACCCAAATTTCCCTCTCTCTTAAGAAGAAATTCAAGGTCAAACTCAGTTTTCGCAACTTATTAGAGGACTATTGCTCCATCCAAGCCGTTGCCAATTATCTGGATCAGTCTCTATCTCCTGATGCGTTCCCTGCCCCTGCTCCTCCCGCTGAGGCGGCCGCAGACCCAATAGTAGCTGCCGGTTCCCTTAGGAATGGAACATCCGTTGCTCCTAACGTTCTCCCCTCTGCTTCGGGAAGTACGGTGGAAACCTTAATGGCCCAACAGCTGCAAATCTTGTCCCAACAACTGGCCGTACTCCAGCAAGTGCAGCAGGGTGTTCCCCTCTCGACCAATGGCTCATCACCCTCTCTGCCCTCCTTTTCTCAAGCCTCTCCAGCGCCAGACTCTGCCATTGCCCCAGTGTCTGCTCAACCCCAGGCGCCATCAGCACCAGCCGCGCCAAAATCCCATGGCCCAGGTGCCAAAATCAAAAAGACCCAAGACACAAGCCTGAGCAGCTCACAGCAAGCATTTCTAGATGACTTGATTGATCGGTATACCACCCTGACGCCAGAATCGAAGCGCCAGACTGAGGAACATCGTCCCTACCTAGCCGATCCTAGAACCGTATCGGGATTTTCCCCCTTATTGAAGGAAATGATCTATCCCATCGTGATTGAGCGATCCTCAGGGTCTAAATTATGGGATGTCGATGGAAATGAATATGTTGACCTCACCAATGGTTTTGGCCTTAATTTCTTTGGCTGGAATCCAGATTTTGTCACCCAAGCGGTGATCAAACAACTGCAAAAAGGCATCGAAATTGGTCCCCAAACCCCTTTAGCAGGTCGTGTCGCCAAACTCATTACTGAATTTACGGGGATGGACCGGGTGGCATTTTGCAACACTGGTTCTGAAGCGGTGATGGCATCGTTGCGGCTGGCTCGAACCGTAACGGGACGTGACTTAGTCGTTACCTTCAAAGGCGATTATCACGGCACCTTTGATGAAGTGCTCTATAGACCCGGTGCCCATCACAAAACATTACCCGCCGCCCCTGGCATCATGCCATCCATGTTCGAAAATTTATTGGTTCTTGACTATGACAAACCAGACTCACTAGAAATTATTCGTCAACGAGCAGAAGAGATAGCAGCGGTTTTAGTAGAACCTGTCCGCAGTCGTGATCCAGGCTTGCAACCTCAAGAATTTTTGCAACAGTTACGAAGCATTACTGAACAAGCAGAGATCGCCTTAATCTTTGATGAAGTGGTAACCGGATTTCGGGTTAATCCAGGAGGGGCCCAAGCCTATTTCGGTGTGCAGGCCGATCTCGCCACCTATGGCAAGGTGGTGGGTGGTGGCCTCCCGATCGGTATCGTCGCTGGCAAATCCGAGTATATGGATGCCCTGGATGGCGGGCAGTGGCAGTATGGCGATCAGTCTATCCCCGAAGTGGGGGTCACCTTTTTTGCAGGTACCTTTGTTCGCCACCCCATGGCTTTGGCAGCAGCAGAAGCTGTCTTACTTAAACTTAAAGAACTGGGACCTACGCCGCAAGAGCAATTAGCCCACAAAGTTACTCAGTTCACGACCCAACTTCAGCAATTCTGTGACCAAGTTGGTGCTTCTGTTCACGTCAAATCATTTAGCTCATTTTTCTACATTACCTACGACGATGATGCTCCCTATGGTGGGCTGTTGTTTTATCTGCTGCGCTCTAAAGGTATCCATGTTTGGGAATATCGTCCTTGTTTCTTCACCTTGGCTCATTCAGACGCAGATATTGAGTTTGTGACTCAAGCCTTTCAGGACAGTGTTAGTGAATTGCAGAAAGTGGGCTTGTTGCCCAGCAAATCTCTAAAGGAGCAAAACAGTAACGGGTTCAAGAGATTCGACTCCAATCAACCTCCCCAACCGGGAGCCAAATTAGGACGCGATCCAGAGGGGAATCCAGCTTGGTATATTCCAGACCCAGAACGCCAAGGGAAATATTTACAAGTTGGGGGGAGAGATGAATAGTACAGCCCAAAGTCCCCTAGATAGTCTCAAAAACTGGGTGAAGTCTACTCCGGTAATTGCAGATATCTATCTTTACCTCAAGTATCCATATTGCATCAATGTATATAAAGGTGTCTTCAATACGTTTTCAGAGGCCCAAAACGCTATTCCTCAAAAATTCCATGCTGGTTATGATCAGTTAGCAGCCCATTACAAAAAAAAGTCAGATCTATATCTGATGAGGCCCATCAACTTACCCCTGTTAGCACCTTTCAAGGAAGCCTTAGTTGAGGTGTCAACCATTCTAGATGTAGGGGGCGGAGTGGGTATTGACTACTATGCCTTTAAGCAGGTTCTTGATTTCTCTGATTCTTTGCAATGGCTTGTTTATGACGTTCCAGCAGCACTAGAAGTGGGTCAAAGTCTTGCTGCTGAGAATCAGTGTCCAGATTTGTACTTCATAAATGATTTCGAAGACGCTGGTACTGTTGACTTGGTGCTGACCAATGGTGCTTTGCAATATCTAGAACCATCATTGCCCACCATCTTGGGGCAACTTATACAAAAGCCTAAGTATATCTTGATAAATTACGTGCCTTGTTTTGAAGGAGAAACATTTTTCACCGTTCAGAATTTAGGCATTACTCGTTGTCCTTACAAAATTCAAAACCGTAGTGAATTAATAAGGGGGTTAGAAGATCAAGGGTATCAATTGATCAAGACTTGGAAAGAACCTAGAAATTGCCGTATTCCTTTCCATCCACAGCAATTTGTCAATAGTTATTTTGGGTTCTACTTCAAACGATGCATTTAGGTAAATAAAATGATGTGAGGTATTTATTATTTCGTAGTATGATTAATATATATGACTAAAAATATCAGATACTTATACTGCCATATGAGTATCAAAAAACGTCTGTCAGTTTAATTGAAAATAAATATATTTTCAACTGGTCTTGTTCCGTGTGGGTTAACAGATTTGACCACTAAGCAGGTATGGCTGAAAAAATCTATAAAAGCCTGTAACCCTCATAGATTCGTGAAAATTTCAAGTTATATGAATAAGATAGTGCAAGGTAGAATCGCTTGAAACGTCGCAAAATCATTAATTGGTCTTGTGCATGAAGATATATTTTTGGGCTACAACAACTATGTATCAGCTCTTTTGACTTTTTTAGCAAGCTCTAAGTAGATGGGGGAGGGTTGCAGATTTAGCAATAGAAAAATACGAATAAGTTCACTCTTTTGAATGTTCAGATATCTATTGCTTATAAAAAAATAGATATTGGTTTGAGCCAAGGCTTCAGTAGTCTCGTTTTTTTGGTGACCCAAAATACAATTTCTTTGTCTCTTACCTGTAAATCATCGATTTACACAGAGTTTAATTTGGTTTCCATGATAAATAGTATTCCATGATTTCTTTTGAAGAGATGGATTTTGGTAAGTCTTTTATGTTCTTAGAGAGGGAGATGATGATCTTATTTTTGTTCTTTGTAAGGCCACTATGAACGTTCGAGAGAGAATCTGAATTCACGACTGTTATTTGCCTAAGCTCTCAGAAGTTTTTTGATTCTCATGGCCTTATGGGCTTCTAAATGATTTTTGACGGGCTTAGTACAGTCTTTCTTGTTCTCTCTCGACTTTGTTTTGAAAAGTTGGAATTCGAAGTAATTACGATGAGGCATTTTTTTAGGGTTTTATTTGCTTTAATCTCCTATGAAAAGTAGGAATCTATGGATTGGTATGTTTTAGTACTAATTCAACTCTAATTTAATTAGCTTACTGTTTCAAACAGCTTTTAACTATGAGTTCTCTTTCCCCATTTTCAGTAACATCTCTTCCAGTAGATTTTGATCCTTTTTCTGGTGGTGAACTATCGCTAACTGCTCCGTTAACAGAAGCCCAAAAAGAAATTTGGGCTTCTGTGCAAATGGGAGTCGCTGCTAACTGTTCCTACAATGAATCGTTAATACTGGAACTCAAAGGGACATTAGATGACCATGTCCTTTTGCAAGCTATTCAAGCTTTAGTTGATCGTCATGAAATATTGAGAGCGACCTGTAGTCCAGATGGCTCCACGCTCTGTATTGCTCAGGAATATACCGTGGACCTTGTGTCCACTGATCTATCCCACTTCGATCATCAAGAGCAGACTAGGCAAATCAGCCATTTTTCAAAACAGTTAGTTGAAACTCCTTTTGATCTAGAGCATGGCCCTCTCATGAGGGTGCAAGTTGTCAAGCTATCTGATCAAGACCATACCCTCTTGATCGCGGTTCATCACATCATTTGCGATGGTTGGTCTATTGCTTTGCTGGTGTCAGATTTGGCAGAATTATACACCTCCATCCAACAGAGGCGACAACCTCAGCTACAACCTGCAGTTGGCTTTAGCGAATATGCAATGGCTCTTGAAGAAGCAAAGGCAACGTCTGAAGCGGAAGAAGACCTGAATTACTGGTTAGAACAATATGCAGACTCAATTCCAACGGTAGAATTTCCCACAGATCGACCTCGCCCTGCTCTAAGAACCTTTGATTCAGCTCGTGTGGATTACCAGCTTCCCCCTGCACTCATCACTCAACTCAAACAATTGGGGGCAAAGTCGGGTTGCAGCTTCATGACCACACTGCTGTCTGGATTTGAAGTTTATCTGTCCCGTATGACCGGACAGTCAGACATTGCTGTAGGAGTCCCTGCTGCAGGCCAAGCGGCGACGGGACAATATAACTTAGTTGGACATTGCGTGAATTTGCTGCCTCTGCGCACCCAAGTTAACACGCAACTCTCTTTCCAATCGTATCTCAACCAACGCAAATCAACAGTCTTAGATGCTTACGATCACCAGCAATTTACATTTGGCACCTTGGTACAGGCCCTCACAATGCCTCGTGATCCGAGCCGAATTCCTCTGGTTCCCATTGTATTCAATATTGATCAAGGTTTAGATACTGAACAATTGCCTTTTGCTGATCTACAGGTTAGTTTCGAATCTTATCCCCGGTCTTACGAAAATTTTGAACTATTCATTAACGCAACTGAACTCAAAGGAACTGTTACCTTAGAGTGCCAGTACAACACTAACTTGTTTGATCGAGACACGATCCAACGCCGATTGGCTGAGTTTGAAACATTCCTGAACAGCATTATCGGCAATCCGACCCAGCCTATGGCGGTTTTGTCGTTGATATCAGACTCCGAACGTCAATGGCTAGCTCAATTCAATGCCACTCAAACTGATCAGGCCATTAATCAGTGCTTACCCCAGTTAGTCGAAGCCCAAGTGGCTAAAACTCCAAGTGCTGTGGCAGTGGTGTTCGAAGAGTCGCACCTTACTTATCAGGAACTGAATGACCGAGCCAATAGGCTTGCGAATTATTTACTGAAGCAAGGTGTGGGGACCAATTGCTTGGTTGGACTGTGTCTTGAACGCTCCCTTGATATGGTTGTGGCTTTGCTCGCCATTCTTAAAACAGGGGGGGCTTATGTGCCCCTTGACCCTGCCAATCCTCCCCAGCGATTAGCGTTGATGCTGGCAGATTCCCAAGTGTCAATGCTAGTGACGCAGGAGTCTTTGCTAGCCCAAATTCCTGATCACTCTGCCCAAATTATTTGTCTAGATAGAGATGCCTCTCAAATTGCTGGGGAGTCGCAAGGGACGATTCAATCGCAGGTCACTCTTTCCCAGCGGGCCTATGTGATTTATACCTCTGGTTCTACGGGGAAACCTAAGGGAGTTGAAATTACTCACAAAAGTTTGGCCAACTTATTGTTGTCCATGAAGGATAAAACGGGCTTCAGTTCGGCTGACGTTTTTTTGGCCATTACGACTATTTCGTTTGACATTGCGGCCCTAGAAATTTACTTGCCCTTGATTACAGGTGCTCAGGTTGTTATTGCTAGCCGAAATGCTGCTGCCGATGGCTCCAAATTAACGGCATTGCTGGACCGATCCAGGGCAACGTTTATGCAAGCTACCCCTGTGACATGGCAAATGCTATTAACAGGAGGCTGGCAAAACAGTTCTGATCTCAAGATTCTTTGTGGTGGAGAGGCTCTGACGCCAGAGCTTGTGCAGGAATTGGTTGTCAGAGGCCATACGGTTTGGAATGTTTATGGTCCAACAGAGACTACCATTTGGTCATTGATATGCGAACTGTCTGCTGACGGATCAACTATCCCCATAGGTCAACCCTTAGCCAATACCAAAGCGTATATTTTGGATGCTAACTTACAGCCCTTACCTCGCGGGATTCCAGGGGAACTTTGTATTGGGGGAGATGGCTTGGCACGAGGATATTTAAACCGATCCACTTTGACAGCTGAGAAATTTATTCTTTATCCTGATTCACAGAATGGTGTAGAAGCAAACCCAGCTCAGCGTTTATATAGAACTGGAGATTGGGCAAGGGTTTTACCAGATGGCAATATTGAGTGGTTGGGACGAATCGATTATCAAGTCAAGATTCGTGGATTTCGCATCGAACTGGGTGAGATAGAAGCGAATTTACGCCAGCATTCTACAGTACAGGAAGCGGTGGTGATAGTTCGTGAAGATACCCCAGGAGAGCGGGTATTGGTGGGATATGTCATTGGTTGCAATCCGCCCAATCAAGAGACATATGCTTGGATCGCAGACATCCGACAGTTCATAAAGTCTCGTCTGCCTGACTTTATGATTCCCAACCATTTTGTGCCCCTTGAAGCGTTTCCTCTAACGGCTAATGGCAAGGTAGATCGCAAATCTCTCCCTCGACCAGAAACGTCTCAACAATTAGCCGCTAATTTTGTAGCCCCTCGTAACGGTCTAGAAACGCAAATCGCAGATATTTGGTCTGAGGTTTTCAAGCAAGAAAAAATTGGTACTCACGATAACTTTTTTGACTTGGGAGGGTATTCTTTACTCGCTATTCAAATCGTGGCCCGGTTAAGACAATTGTTGGATGTTGAGATTTTGTTGCCCCATTTGTTTGAGTCGCCCACTGTGGCCGATCTAGCTCAACGGGTTGAGGTTCTCCGTTGGTCAATTCATGACCAAGCCGAACCTAACTCAAACCAAGGTCAGGGTGCTTTTGAGGAGGGTGAGCTATGACTCCTATTGTTGAATTTTTAAATGAGATTCGCCAGAGCAGTGTGCGGCTGTGGGTAGAAGAAGGGCGTCTCCGGTACCGGGCTCCCAAAGATGCCTTGTCTGCAGAATTATTAGGGCAGATTAAAGCTCGGAAAATTGAAATCATTACTTTTCTTGAGCAAGCGAACGCTCAGCATCAAGCTCAGTTACCTACTTTAGGGACAGTGGATCGTCAGCAATCCTTGCAGTTGTCGTTTGCCCAGCAAAGACTGTGGTTTTTACAGCAGCTGGCCCCGGAGAGCACGGAAAACAATATGCCGGTGGTAGTCA
>CALDHF010000272.1 GCA_937941595.1 uncultured Acaryochloris sp.
TTTTGCTGAATCCGAGTGGGATGTATGGACAAAATCGTAGGGTACACTCGATCTGGGGGAAGTCCAAGGGTATCCGCAATGAACTGCACATCTACGTCCAAGCCTCCCTCAGGTGTCCCTTCTTCACAGGTCCCAAGTGGCTTGGCATAGGCTAACCTATAACCTTTGCCAATCAGAGATTGAGCAAGGCCCAGGATTGTTGCAGATTTACCACTAAATGCCTCAATGGAGCCAATCAGCAGATTCTTTGATGCCTTTTGCACTCCAAAAGCTCCTCACGGATTCGATACTAATCATCTAGCTTTAACAGCTTACGATAGAAAGTCTTGGGAAAATCAGCAACTTTTGTCCGGCGATAGTTAGTAATCACTTCGATCAAAAAACCAATAAACTCGAAATTAGTAATGGTCAGCTCATAATTAAGATCACCATCATCGTCAAATTGAATTCGACAGCGGGTTAAATCCGCAGGTAATTTCGAAACATTCCAAGTTGCTACAAACGGAATATTACTACCCCCTTCTATGCCTCGCTGACCTTCCAAATTGCTGTTTTGATATAACGAGATTGCCAGAGGAAGCAGATCTCTTTTCCCACCTTGGTAGTAGGGAAGATAAACATTCACATCTCGTGGGGTAGCTGGCTGGATGGCGTCTAAAACTTGGGTCATGCAAAAACGTCCTTATTGACCGATCAATCTATAAACCTCATGTATGCAGTATGGGCAAGTCAGCAGCGATTTTTACTGTTTAACCCAATTTTCCTAGTTCAGCTCATAAAATTCAGCATCTTCATTGGAATACCCAGATGCTAATCGCCAAAAATATATATAAAGATATATATACAGTTTATGGTATAGGTGGGGGGTAGCACCAAGCGATGTCTGCCGGTGGTATTTCATGACTGGGACAAAATATTATGGCTCCTTTAGTTGCAAATTATTACTTGACTTACCGTTGCAATGCGCGGTGTCATTTTTGTGACATCTGGGCATTAGACCCGGGTAAAGAAGCTGACTTCGAGACGATCGTCCACAATCTTCAAGACCTAAAACGTTTAGGGGTCAAGTATATAGATTTTACGGGTGGAGAACCCCTCCTAAGAGCGGATGTTGGAGAAATCTATCAGACTGCCAAGCAGCTGGGCTTCTATACCAGCATGACCACCAATACCATCCTATATTTGCAAAAAGCCCACCAAGTCAAAGGCTTAATAGACTTTCTCAACTTTTCCCTAGATGGTCCTGATGCCGAAACTCACGATCAATCTCGGGGCGTCAAAATCTTTGACACATTGGTTGAATCTGTCGAACTCGCTTTAGATCTAGGCGAATACCCGGTTCTTAACCACACCGTTACGGCCCAAAATTACGAGCGCATTCATGAAGTCGCAGAGCTAGGACTACGTCTAGGGGTGAGAGTATGGCTTAATCCTGCTTTCACTGCTCATGCAAACTATAACAACAAAAAAAATCCCACACCTGCAATTGTTGAGGCAATTGAGTCTAGTGCAAAGCAATATCGGAATTTAGGATATAACAGAGCAGCCTTAGAATTCATCCGAGCCGGTGGGAACGATACCCAAAGCCCAAGGTGTAAAGCAGTAGATGCTGTGATTGCTATCTCTCCAAACGATGAACTGCTATTGCCTTGCTACCATTTTGCGCAAACGGGTGTGCCGATTGAAGGTAAGTTATACGACATGTATCGAGAGGCTGAGATTGTAGAAGAATATCGTCAGTCACAAGGAAAACTATCGGTTTGTGAGGGCTGTACCGTCTGGTGTTATCTCATTCCTAGCTTTTTCCAAGGTGTTGATAAATATTGGGTCCTCAACCAAGTAAGTTATGTCGGAGAATTCCTGGCCAGAAAACGATTCTTGCAACATGTCTAAATCGAACAATTCCTGGCCTAAAGATATAGAAACTGACGATTTACCTGAGGAATTAAATTATCCAGAAGGTGAAGGCAGGCGTTTAAAAGCTGCCCTGATCTTAGTTTTAATTTGGAGTGGCACAATCGTGCTGCATCTTTTTTCGGTTGGTTTCTGGGCTGTTTGTTGTCTGACTACGGTTATCAGCATGCACTGGCTGCGAATGATTCAGACACCTGAACTTCCCACAAATCCACCTCTAAAATTGGACTTACCTGAGTCTGAATATCCATTAGTTTCTCTCCTCGTTTCTGCAAAAAACGAGGAAGCTGTTCTAGCCTCTCTAGTCGAAACGTTATGCAAGCTTGATTATCCATCCGCACAGTATGAAGTTTGGATTGTGGATGATAATAGTACGGACAAAACAGCAGATGTCCTGACCAAGCTAACAGAGGAATACCCACAACTCCACGTTCTCAGACGAACGGCAAAAGATGGGGGAGGAAAATCTGGAGCCTTAAACCAGGTTTTACCCCTGACGAAAGGAGACATTATTGGCGTATTTGATGCAGATGCACGAGTCTCATCTGATCTTCTCTGTCGAGTTTTGCCACTCTTTGATGATCAGCAGATAGGTGCAGTACAAGTCCGAAAAGAAATTGCAAATGCTGATACAAACTTTTGGACCCGAGGTCAGTCTGCTGAAATGGGTTTAGATCTCTACCTACAACAGCAACGCATTGCCGTAGGTGGAGTAGGCGAACTGCGGGGAAATGGGCAGTTTGTGCGTAGACATGCTTTGGCCAGTTGTGGTGGGTGGAATGAAGCAACAATTACGGATGATTTGGATTTGACGCTCCGTCTGCATCTTAATCATTGGAACATCGGAATTTTACCGTTACCAGCCGTACAAGAAGAGGGAGTAACTCGAGCTTTAGCACTTTGGCATCAACGCAATCGCTGGGCAGAAGGAGGCTATCAACGGTATCTAGATTACTGGCCCCTGATTATTCGTAATCGCTTGGGTCCGAGAAAAACATTTGATCTGCTGGTTTTCCTAATAGCTCAATACGTACTACCGACAGCAGCTATCCCTGATTTAGTAATGGCTACAGCCCGCAATCAGCTGCCTTTATTAATGCCGATGACCAGCGTCACCATGTTACTTTCTTTGGTAGGAATATGGAATGGTTTGGACCGAGTTCGCAAGGCTGAGGATATCTCTTCTCCTGCTTCTGTGATGTTCTTACAGACATTGCGAGGGACACTGTATACCTGTCATTGGTTTCTGGTTATGGCATGTGTGACGGCTCGTATGTCTATTCGCCCTAAACGTCTAAAGTGGGTCAAAACCCTTCGCCAGGACGATTACCAGGTTTGCTTACCTGATTAGCTTGGTGAATAAGATATATTAGCGGGTCGATATTGACCATCTGATCCTGAAACTGAATGGCCACTTCCACATGTAGTGTTGGGAGTACTGCCCCTCTTTAAGGATTCTTTATAGCTTTATTCAACCAACTTCATCACAATTTGGGGCAATATCACAATGAACTTGGCATACGCCAAAGCTATTAATGCATGGCTACCAGGCAGACCATATCAGGCATTAGCCTGTCGAATCCGAGATTTAGTAAATCGATTCATCCAGCCCTCTAAATATTTGCGATTGGCTTTTTGTTCTTCTACATCATCGGTGGTCAAAGGGTGTGGCGCCAGTCCCTGAAGAGCAGCCGTCGTTACACAAAACATTGATTTTTGGAATGTCTCGCAAATTTGAATTCTAAGATCTTCTTCCTTACGAAGACTTTTACGGTAAACCTCCGTTAAGTAATCAGGCAAATAGTGACGCATATCTTGCATCAACAATGTTGGAGGAATACCTGAGCAACCAATAGGAAGCGGATCCGCATAGAGCGCTCCATAGGCAAAGTCGCTTTGGAACATCGGGATTTGGTAAGCCTGAGCATTGTAAGAAACCGTTCCCAGGAACGGAGTTCCCCTAAAGAAAACGGCTTCAACGTAAGGAACAGCCGTATCCATCAAAAAAGTTAAGTTAGCAGACTTGGGAATAATGTCATAGTCCGTGCCACCAATGTCGACGGTATAGGTAATAGGTCGACTCGCATCTGCAACTAACCCTTGCAAAATATGATCCACCACTGCTGGGATGGTTTTGATTTCACCGGCATCATAACGATCAGACAGATCGATGAAGATGTCACTCATCACCCGCCAAAACTGCCCTAAGCCGCTATAGTAAGCCATTTGTCGGATTTGTTCGGGCATAAAGTCAGGAAAAACCTTATCTAATCCCAATATCAAGGGATTGAGCTTGAATTTAGCTTTAATAATAGGCTTAATCGCTTCTAAAAACTCTGGAGAGTCCAAATAAGTATCTAATCCTCCTCCCCCATGCCAGAACATGCTTTTCATACAATATTCGGCATATTCATAATTAATCCGGTCATGCCAGAGAAACTTCAAAATCTTGCCCGGATTGATCTCACCATTAAAATACTTAAACAGCGGAAAAAGCATTAAGAATTGGTGATCGGCAATATATATTAGGTTGTTGGAATAGGCGTCCAAAATGATTCCATAGCTTTTGAGAATCCCAACCACTTCCAAGACATGTTCTGGGGAATCTCGCAGCAGCGCCTCTCCCGCTTCCAAGCGATGAATAAACTCTGCTAGTTGATGTTTAGAGGGTTCTATTTGAGGAGTGCTTACCATAGCTGATGGGGGTATAAGAAGAAACAAGTTGCAGAAGCTAATCAGTAACCTTTATCTGTGGGCTAGAGACTACTACGGGGTTGGGAATATTTGCTAGTGATTTTTCAGGTAAGTTCGTAATCATAATCTGCGGCGGTCTGGGATTGTATGGAATCAAAGCAGCAATCTGAGTTTCACTCCAACGAACAATATAGTTGGGCTGAATCCCGAGTAAGAAAATGAGTGCCACTAAAATTGCGGCCGGGAGGCGATCAGACCATGTAACTGGAGGAATTCGGTCTAACTCATCCGGCAACCGACCAAAGAAGACCCGATTAATCATTAATAGGAAATAAACGGCAGTCAAACCTGTTGCTAACATACAAAACAGCGTTTGAACAGGAAAAATAGGATAGCTTCCCCTAAAGGTGAGAAATTCAGAGATAAAGCCCACCATGCCAGGAATACCTGCACTGGCCATTACACCTAGAATCATCATGCTACCGATCAGGGGTAAGCCTCGCTCAGGGTTTAATAAACCCCTGAGGAAAAACATATCTCGACTCCCCGTTTTTTTATAAACAACCCCCACAAGCAAGAACAATAAGGCAGAAATCAAACCGTGGCTGACCATCTGGCAAACGGCAGCAATCATACTCAATTCAGTGGAAGCAGCTGCGGCCAGCAAGATAAAGGCCATGTGGGCAATGGAAGCATAGGCCACCACCTTTTTCATATCCTGCTGAGAGATGGCGCAAGAGGTACCGTAAAGGGCGCTCACCGCAGCCCAAATCGCTAACCAAGGCCCTAAATACACCCAGGCATCTGGTAATAACCCTACGCCATAGCGCAGTAAACCATAGGTGCCTAATTTTAGTAGTACTCCTGCCAACAAAACGGAAACGGGTGTTGATGCTTCGACGTGGGCATCTGGAAGCCAGGTGTGTAGGGGAAAGAACGGAATCTTGATGCCAAACCCTAGCAAAATACCCACCATCAAGATGAGTTGGAGTTTAAGGGGCAGGCCACTGGGGGTATCTGAAGACCCCACAATGATGGCTCGTAGGGGTTCATAAG
Organism: uncultured Acaryochloris sp.; assembly: GCA_937941595.1. GTDB lineage: Bacteria > Cyanobacteriota > Cyanobacteriia > Thermosynechococcales > Thermosynechococcaceae > Acaryochloris. The sequence goes on from CALDHF010000272.1 coordinate 5,665, forward strand.
AAAAGCTAGATGCCCCTGACAACCACACAATGCCGAGGAATGTTGCCAGCAATACAATTCCTGAGAAAGCGGTATAGAGTAGGAACTTAGTGGCTGCATAACTGCGGCGTGCCCCACCCCAAATCGCAATCAAGAAATAGAGGGGGATAATTTCTAATTCATAGAACAGGAAAAAGAGTAGAACGTCCTGTGCAAGGAAAGCACCCGCCACGCTGGAGTTAAGCAGCAGCATGAGGGCGTAATAAAATCTAGGCCGTTTTACATCTGGTTCAGTACTCCAGATAGCGATCAGGGTTAGGAGACTGTTCAGGGCTAGCAGGGGTAGAGACAATCCA
>CALDHF010000273.1 GCA_937941595.1 uncultured Acaryochloris sp.
CGATATTTAATCATGCTTATCTCTGGCGATCGCTCTGCTTCGATGCCTTGCCCCTGTGGAAGTCAAAAGTTATTAAGCCAGTGCTGCGGCGTTTATTTACAAGGGTCGCTCCCTGCTCCTACCGCCGAGACACTGATGCGATCGCGCTACGCTGCCTATTGCCTCAAAAATATCGATTACCTATTCAATACCGAACACCCCAGTCACCGCCAACCCAATAGCCGACAATTGATTTCTGCTACTGCCAATAATATGTCTTGGCTAGGTTTAACCGTACTTGTTACCAAAGCTGGACAACCTGAAGATGGAACCGGGGTTGTTGAGTTCGTCGCGGTGTACCAAGAAGGGAATTTTGCGGCCCAACTCCATGAGCGATCGCGCTTCATTAAAGAAAAAGGCAAATGGTTTTACACCGATGGGGATAGGTTACCGCCCTTCCAACCGAAAAAGAATGAACCCTGTTGGTGTAAAAGTGGCAAAAAGTTTAAACAGTGCCACCGCAAGAACAGCTAATAGCTCTAATGGACTGCGTTTCACAGGTGGCAGATTAAACACAACTAGCACATTGTGTATCGATTATCCTGTGCCAGTGCTGGTTAGGCAGGAGTTTGCATTGAGCTATAAGACTGAATCAAGACTTCAGCAGGAATTCCTAGATCTTGGTTTAATTTTCGGATCATCTCTAATGTTAATGAACGCTTTCGAGATAGTATTTCTGACACTCTTGCTCGACTACCCAGGCAAGGTTCTAAATCTCGACGAGATAAACCACGAGTATCCATGTAGTAGAGAATGGCTTCAATTGGATCAGGTGCTTCAATCGGATAATGCATTTCCTCATAAGCTTCTACTAGTGTACTAAGTACATCCAATCGATCATATGCAGGAGTATTGGGGGGAGCATCAAACAGCATCTCAATCTCGTTCAATGCCGCTTGATAATCAGCCTTAGTTCTAATTGGATGAATTTCCATGCCTATTCCTATTTTTAAACCGTTTTTGCATCTACTTTGTCGAACTCTGCATGAGTTCCAACGAATCGGATAAAAATAATGCCGATGTCGTAGCGAATGGAAACAATCAGGCGATACCTATTGCCTTTGATATTGAACACAACACGGTTATTAGCGATGATGCTGGCGTTACGATGAGCGACCTTGATATCAGTTGGACTTTGCCAATCTGCATGCGATGCTTCGTAGTACCAGTTTTTCAGGGATTCTTCAGCATCTGAGTGATTTTCCCAAAAAGCTCGGAGTGTGCTGCGAGATAAGATACGCATACGATCATAATACCTTGCTCCCAATATGGGAGCAAACTGCAAATGACTAAAAATGTATGAGTCAAAAAGTGAGTCTAACGGCTCGACTATCAGGGGCGTGAGCAAACATATGTAAAGCGTACTGAGCCATTTGAGACGAGCCTTCCCTGCATGAGTTTGTTAGACCATAAGCCAAAAACTGCAAGAGCTTTACCTGGTTGACTGATATGAGTTACAACTTTTGTCAGTCAACTAGGTAGTAGAGCTAGACAGCATTGGTCGATGACTAAGACATTGAGTAGTTGCGATCTCACAATTCTAGTGAAGCTAACCAATTCAGCCTCCAAAGTTTGCAATGTAACAGTAATACGATTCTCCCCAATCTGCTGACTCATCGCCTATGATCACCAGTAACGCTGTGTTAATCACCCATTTACCATGACAACAGCAACACTGAGTACCCCCCAGAAAAAAATCCCCTTACTATTTGAGGGGCTAACCTGGCGCGAGTTTAAGGCAGTCGAACAATTACTAGATCGACCTGGGTATCGACTTTCATTTTTAGACGGTGTATTAGAGATTGTACCGATGCCAAGTGAAGCCCATGAAACGGTAAAAGAGCGCATCGTCGCCCTTTTAGGGCTTTACTTATTGATGGCGGGGTTTGACTTCACACCCACTGGCTCAATGACCCTGGAAAGCGAAACTGGCCAAGTGAAGCGCGAGGCAGATAAATCCTACAAGTTAGAAACAGGAAAATCACGACCAGATTTAGCCATCGAAGTGGTCTTCTCCAGTGGTGGCATCAATAAACTAGAGGCTTACAGGCGGCTGAAAATATCAGAAGTCTGGTTTTGGGAAGATGGCGTCCTGGAAATCTACTATCTGCGGAACGTAGGTGATCAGCTTGAGTATGAGCAGATTGACAAGAGCGAGGCCATACCAGGCATTGACCTGGCATTGTTATTGCGGTGCGTCGACATCACTAATCATGTCGATGCAGTGCGGGCTTGGCAACAAGGCATTCAGCAATCAGCCCTTTAAGACACGCTACTTTAGGTGAGTTATATCCTTCAAAATCCAGCCCTCGTTCTAGAACGGTTGCTCGAACATCTGCAAATGACAGGACTGGCCTTAGGCGGAGCGATGATGTTCTCGATACCGCTTGCCTGGATCGTCTATCGATGGCCGAGGCTGCAAGGGCCTGTGATGGGACTATTAGGGGTGATTTATACCATTCCCAGTTTGGCGCTGATGATCTTGCTGATACCGCTGTTTGGGTTGAGTAGTGTAACTGCGATCGCAGCCATGATTCTCTATGCTCAGGTGATTTTGGTGCGCAGTATCGTCGTGGGATTGCAGTCAATTCCTCAACCGATTTTAGAAGCTGCCCAGGCGATGGGAATGTCAACCTGGCAATGCTGGTGGCAGATTCAGGTGCCATTGATGCTGCCCATCGTTGTCGCGGGTCTGCGCTTGGCAACGACCGTGATTATTGCCCTAGGGATGCTGGCCGCTAAGTTCGGGGCTGGAGGACTGGGGACCTTGTTGTTTGAAGGGATTGCCCAATCGGGCCGCTATGACAAGATTTGGGCCGGGACTATTGTGGTGAGTAGTGTTGCGATCGCACTCAATATCCTTTTAGGTCTCCTCGAACAGCGTCTTATACCTGAACGACAATGATTGAGCATCCAGGCTATCCACAATCCTGAGCCAGAACTGCATAAGAGCATATATTTTGGGTTGAAGATGAGACTGAATCCAGCCCCATATTATGAGGGACTTTTACGAGAACAGATTTCTGGAAACTGATTGATGCATACTGGATTCTATTCCTTCCTGTTGGTTAATGCACTCGAACATAGATCTAGATGGCAGATTTGCAACCCTACTTACAGCTGCTGCAGGTGTCTAAAGACGCAACCCTAGCAGAGCTAAAAACTGCATTCCGTCGTCAAGCTCGAGCCTGCCATCCCGATCTGCATCCCGATAATCCTGATGCTGAGACTGAATTTCGGAAATTGAGCGAAGCTTATGAAATTGTCTCGGAAGCCTTGTATCCCGTCAAACAGAACCCTAAATTTGAAGAGTTTGATCAGAGTAAAAGAGGAACGAAAGCTCAAGCACTGTATGTACGGGCAACGGAAAAAACAGCAGAACGTGACTATGATGGTGCCTTAGCAGACTATACGGCAGCTATTGAGCTGGAGCCTGACTTTCTAGAGGCTTATCTGAAGCGGTGCCAGATTCGCTATGTGCTCGGAGATGATGTGGGCGTGTTGGCAGAATGTAGCCACATTCTGAAATTAGATGATACGGTGGCCCAGGCTTATTATTATCAGGGTCGAGCCCGTTTTCAGTTGGGATCGCCGCCGTCTGCGATCGCAGCTTATAGTCAAGCTATTTCCCTAGATGAAGAGTATGCACCTGCCTGGTTGCATCGGGGGCAGGCCCGTCTGGAATTGCAAGAGACCAAACTAGCCCGTGCCGATTTACAGCAAGCTGTGACCCTATTTGAGGCGCAAGGAGATCGAGAAGAAGTTCACCGTGTCCAAGGAATGCTCCAAGAGCTGACTCGCCCGCCATTTTCAAGGCGTCGTTCAGCCTCTAAATTCAAAGCAAAACCTTCAAGCTGGAAGCAGTCTCAACCCTCTGTCTGGAAGAGATTTGCTAAAGACGTCTTCACCACGATCCCGAAATTCTTTGTTAATCCCAGCGGTGGGTTATTGCCCACATTTGCCCGCTTGTCTCCTCGACGAGCGCTGGAGGTGGGCCTAGTTTATGCTGGGATGTCTACCCTCTGCTTTTTGTTGGCGGCCAATCTATATCCGCAGTTTTTTGCAGCCATAGTTCTGTGGGAACGGATGGTCTTAGGGATAGTCCCTTTTCTAAGTTTGGTCTTTATGAGTAAGCTGGCTCGGAATTTCACCCATACACGGGGTAGCTGGGCTAGTGATGTTTTTATTGGTGGTGCTACCCTGCTGCCTTTAGGGCTGCTGACATTTTTGAGTGGATTGGTTATTAAGTTTGGCTTGCTGGTTCTGATCATCTTTTCGGTCTATTTGATCTGTGATGCGATTTTGATGCTGTATTTTGGCTGTACCCAAATCAATAACCTCTCTGAACAAAGCGCAACTCTAGCGGTCCCTACCTTATTCTTGGTGAGTGGTGGTCTCACCTATGGGATTTATACCGTCTTTGCCTAATGACTTAGGGGGCTATAAACATATAAAGAAGGATAAGGATTATTTTGTTTGAACAGGATTGTGCCGGGGGGAGTTAAGACTGTGATTGTTACCCTCATTGTTTTCTTAGGTTGGATTGTTTCGGTCTGCCTCCATGAGTTTGGCCATGCCATTGTTGCTTATTGGGGTGGGGATGCCACTGTTAAAGATAAAGGCTACCTGACCCTTAATCCCCTGAAATATACAGATATTTCCCTGAGCTTGGTGTTGCCGATTGTATTCCTGCTCATTGGTGGGATCCCCTTGCCAGGGGGAGCTGTCTATATCAATCACCGTCTGATTCGGAATCGCTGGTGGGAAAGTGCCATGTCTGCCGCTGGTCCTGCTGCCACCTTGTGTGTAGCAATATTGCTATCGATACCATTTCGAATTGGAGCATTGTCAACGTTCCAATCCTTTGATCCCAATGCCCTGACAATGGCAGAGCAGGTTTGGTTGGCGGTGGCCTTTTTAGGGGTATTGGAGGTTGCGGGAGCTGTTCTTAACCTATTGCCGATTCCCTCTCTCGATGGCTTTGGCATTATTGAACCGTGGCTCCCTCCTGCTGCACAACAGAAATCTAGAAAACTGGGCCGATATGGATTCTTAATCCTGTTCGTTTTACTGTGGTTCGTGCCATCTGCAAACTTGGCATTTTGGAATTTTGTGGATACCCTCAGCCAGCAACTGGGAATACCCATTGCGCTCTCGCGGTATGGTCAATTTATTTTTAAGCAATGGGCTTGGTTGCCGTTAGTGGTGTTGGTGGTCACGATTGCCATTGGTCAACGACTCAAGCCCAAACTCCACAATCAGCTTTCATCCGATGGGAAGAGGGATTTGGGGCGGGCGATCGCAATTTCTGATCAGGTGGTTGTCAAGCATCCTGATCAGCCTCAAGTTTGGTATCAACGGGGGCAGCTGTTATTAGAAGATCAGCAGTATGAAGCAGCGGCGGCAGCGTTCCATGAGTCAATTCAACTAGATTCACAGAATGCAGATGCTTGGCATTTGCGGGGGATTACCCTGATGTACTTGCAGCAATACGAGGCTGCGATCGCAACCTTTGACGAAGCCTTACACCTAGCCCCGAATCAAGTCTTAGCCTGGGTGAACAGAGGTCGGGCTCAACGGGGATTACAGCGATATGCAGACGAAATTGCCGACTATGATCAAGCCCTGGCCATCGATTCCGACAATCCTAATCTCTTATGCGAACGGGGGTTAGCCTGTTATCGCTTACACCACTATGATGCTGCCATCGATAACTATGACCGGGCTGCGTATTTAGAACCTGCGTCTTGGTGGGCTTGGTATTTAAAGGGGATGGCACTGATGGCACTGCAATCTTACGTTCGGGCAATTCGCTGTTATGACCATGCCCTAGATTTGCGCGCAGATAATGCCCAAACCTGGCTTGCCAAAGGATCCGCGTTGTTGCAGTTAAAAGAATACAACAGTGCGATCACATCCTATGATCAAGCCCTATCCCTAGAGCCAGACAATGCGATGGCTGTCTACAATAAGGCCTGCACCTATTGTTTACAAGGACAGTTATCCACGGCCTTAGAACTGTTAGAGCAGGCACTGCAACTGGATCCGGTTGCCAGTCAGCAGCTTGTCTCTACCGATCCAGATCTAGATCCTCTGCGTTCAGTCTCGGCATTCCAGCAATTAGTCGCCCGGTTTACTCCTGATGCGAATGAAATCGTAGCCTCCAGCTAAGGCAGTAACAGCGGCCAGCGATAGAGGATAAATCGCAGTAAGTTAATCCCCCAAATCACCATTAACCCCCATAAGAAAACTCTAAACCCTGGGCGAGAACGGCTTCCCTTCGCGACCCAAGCCTGACTTTGCCAAAGTTGTAGCAATCGAAAGACTGAATAGACGCTGCCAATCATCACAGCAATCCCCCGCAAAAATAGAGGCGTCATGACTAGCTCCGAGATGATTTGGGCGATAAAGACCCAGAGGTACCCATTCAACACCTGGCAAATCATAGTGGATTGACGATATCTCACCCGCAGGACAATGGGGAGCAGCAGTCCTATCAACGCGACACACCCATGCCAGTATGGCGAAGGGGGTGGTAAGCGGGCAGCAATATCTAAATCAAGAGCTATTTTTTGGGCCTTAACTAATCCCCCGACTCCTAATAACAGTATCGTTGTCAAGGCTATAAAACCTATAATCGGCCTTGGTTTTAGAGTTTGGGGACAGGTTGTTGTCATGGGGAATGTAAGCTGGCTGTTACTCAGAAGTGTATTGATCCATTCTTAGAGACATCCACCGTTCTGTCATGGGGAATATAGGTTGGCGACATCCGATAGGGATGGCCAGAGTGAGCTAGTGGCTGGAGTGGGTTGCCAAGGATTAAAAGGTGTTACGGTGAAATGCGGTCAGTTGACTGGTATCCCTTCGTTTCGTATTGAGTAGGTCTATCCCATGTCCTTCGTATTTTCCCTTATAACTGTGACCCTCTTGGGACTTTCCTTACTCCAGTCTCAACGGTTTCGGCGCTCAATCTTGCTAGTCGGTCTCATTAGTCTGATTTGGGGCCAGAGTTTGCCTGCCCTGGCGTTCCCCCAATTAGCGGCCATGGGAGCTGTGGATAGTGCCCTCACGGAGAAGCAAAAGGTTTTAGATGAGAGTCTCAAAATTGACCCCACCAAGCGTCGCTATCGGGGGTTGGAATCCGTTCAGTTTCAACCGGATGCTGAGAAATTGAACGACGCCCAAATTAAATCTGCGATCAAAGCCGATATTAATGACGATATTTTCGCGGCTGTTGCCAGTGGTTCGGTCCAGATCTTTGGTGATGTCCAAGACATCGATATTGCCCGTGATATAGTTACCCAAATCAAGGCTATTCCTGGCGTTAGAGAAGTAATGTTTGATATGGGTCTCGAAACGAAGGCAGAGTAATCTGTCCTCTGCTTTCGAATTCTTGATGTTCTTTAGAGGGATCTCTAGTGCTGGGTGACACTAATTCCAGTGCGGCCAGCGGATGTCTTTGCACCATAGCCAACCCACCCAAAACAGGCATCATCTAGAAGTTATCGGGCAATAGCGATAGAAGTCATTTATGAAATTGCTTCGCTCCTTATGAAAACTTTCCCCGTAGGAAAATTAGAACTACTCAATTCAGGCGACACCAGCAGCTTGGCTTAGTCATTGTTCTGTTTTTGTACTTTGGCCTCAATGAAAAAGTTAGCGCTCAAATCACCCCTAAAATTCCGACGCGCTACCCTTTGCCAGAAGCACTCGACAGCTTAAAGTCTGATGAAAAAGTTGAGGTTTTGCCAAGATGCTTGACAGAAAATTGTGTCAACGGGTTGGCTGATGCAAAGAGGGGGATTGTATTTCGTCCACGGCAGCATTCCCCAGAGGTTGGGGTAGTTTTCTATCCTGGTGGCAAGGTTGATCCTCGTGCTTATGCCCCGATTGTCAATGCATTAGCATCATCAGGTGTATTGAGTATTATCGTACCGATGCCCGACAATTTGTCCTTTTTGGGGGTTGACCGCTTTCAAGATGTGGTGACTGAAGTACCTAGTGTAAAGAAGTGGTATCTGGTTGGACACTCATTGGGGGGATCCAGCGCTGTAAGGTATGCCAAGAAAAATCCTCAAGAGATCGCTGGACTGGTGCTCTGGGGAACTTATATAAAACCAGATAATGATTTAAGCGAAGTTGATATTCCTGTTACCTCTATATATGGTTTACGAGATGGAGTGTCAACTCCAGAAGAGATTGAGGAAGGCAAACCCTTTTTGCCAGGCAATACCCAATACATCCCCTTACCCGGTGCCAACCATGCCCAGTTCGGCACCTATGGTTCTCAAGATGGAGATTTAGCGGCCACCATTACGCTACAAAAACAGCAGCAGCTCACGGTAGCTGCAACGCTATGTGCTGTTGGTTTGGGAAAAGAGAATACCTGTACGATGATGGGATTCGAAACAACATCTACAGACCCTTAATTCGGAAACGGTTCAGACATCTTCTAAGGAAGTGTCAGTTGAGCGGCTGAGTTAAAGAACTGGCGGTAGATGCCTTGAACGACTATCAGGGTGGTCACCAGGGTGGCAAAGGCTAGC
>CALDHF010000274.1 GCA_937941595.1 uncultured Acaryochloris sp.
CCATTTTAAAAAACCCCTTTTGCCAAACATATGGCAAATCCCTATAATCTAGGATTCCAGGCATCCCCTCTCCAGTATCAAAGCCATATACTGAGATCTTGATACCAACAGATTTCTCAACATCATAGGCAATATTTTCTAAGGCAACTAGTCCATTCCCCCCAGCCACCCCAAACTCAATAACGCTGATATGACTCAAACCTAATGCCTTAGCTTGTAACGCTGCATAGTAAGTGCCATAAGCATATTGAGGATATGACATTATTTCGAAATTTAACTGAAGCTTGTAAGGGAAAAAACTAAAGCTTCGCACAATTGTTTGTGCAACAAACTTCTGAAAAAATTGTGGCAAGAAAACGGATCGTATACTACTTTTGAGAGTATTGATAGTTACCATATTCTTAATATAGCTTCTGCAATAACATATCTTATGTACTTAAACATAGATGAGAGCGTGTCATTTTACTAGTAGAAAAATAGGGTTTGTGCTGGCAGATAGATCAGGAAATGGCAAATTCGTTACGCTCATAGTGGTTGTGTCGAAAAAATAGGGTCTGGACTGAGAGCTAATGGTAATCTATGACGCCATTTGAATAGGTCAGCTGTTTTCATTAACGGAAGGGAAAGTAAACAAGTCTCTCACAATATCACTGCTTCTATGCCATACTCCTTTTTTGCGACAGAACTCTCAAAGCTGACAGATTCGTTTTCCGCACAGACCCTATTTTTGCGAAACAACCTTTTTGCAATACAACCCAAACTACTTAGGGCTTACTGAAAAAGTAAATTGAGCTCATTCCGTTCTTCAAATAGTACAAGCCACACGAAAGAGAACCTCCTCCTTAAAGTTGTAACGGTCAGAGCCATATCCTTTTTCTTGCCCTAGGAAAATCCCTAAGAAGCCCTGAAAGCTCCATAAAGCCTTCCAGCAAATATAAAAGCAGGCCAAAAAGCACAACAAAAAGTGGCTGAGCCACCGCTCCAGATTCAGGACCAAGAACGTAATCGCAATCGCACTGGTAGCCGTGTCAGCCAACTTCGCCATCACCCGACTCAATCCAAACCGTCGTTTGGCCTGCCCAAACTTGCCCTCAATCTGGACACGCAATCTTTCATCATCCCGCGCTTGTTGCTTGAGTTGGGCTTGTACCTGTGGATCTTGCTGGGGTCGCCCTAAAGGCGGTCCACCCAAGCGGATGCCTCGAGCTTTACACCATCGTCGATTGGCTCGGGTGCGGTAGATTTGGTCTGCATGGATGGACTGAGGATCATGGCCAAAGCGACGACGAAAGGCTTCCACTTGGTATTGAAGATGGGTGGATTCATTGAAGTTATCCCAACTCACCCGTTCGAGAAACACACATCCATTGACACAACTGAGGGATAGCTTGGCCCCAAACTCAACGGGCGTCCCTGCTTTGCCCCGAACAATCGGACGCACATGGGGTTGGCTCACACTAACAATGCGGTCATCCACTCGACGTACATGCTGTTGATACATCCATTCTTGCTGTCGAAAGACTTCGTGAATCACCAACAACAGACGGTACTGACGCCGGGACAATTGGGATAGGGAAGCCCCCTTGGCTATCAACCCATCAATATGGGCTAGATTCCGACGCACATAGCCTAACTGCTGACGAATCCCTTTACGAATCAGTTTACGGCTCGGGTGACGTTTCTTGGCAATGGCCAGATAGGCTTTGCGGGCTATTTTCCGATAGGTGCGAGGTTTGTGCTCGAGTGTTCCCATGACTTGGACATAGAGGGTATCTAGGATGGCTTCACTGGCTTTGCGGGCGTCATTGAGGAGATCCAAGTCGGTTGGATAGCGAATATCGGCAGGCGCACAAGTCGCATCTATCAGTAACTGGCCTTGATTGGGAGGGGGAGGCGGTTCATCCTCATCGTCTTTAGAGAGAGTGGATACCGCAACGGATGTATCGTCAGGGAAACTTTCAGAGGCTATAACTGATTCTACGACTGCATCATTGACTTGAGTGAGCAGCTCTAGGTTTAACCGTTGGCGAAAGTGAACCAGCATTGACGCATCAAAGGGAGCCGTATCTCGATATTCACTAAACCCCAGAAAGTACTGCAAGTAGGGGGTCTCCCGAATCTGTTCGACGGTCTCTGTATCGGATACACCCAGTTTCTCTTTGATGATTAAGGTGCCTAAGGCGACTCGAAAGGGTTTGGCAGGTGCCCCCATGCTTGGACTAAATTGCTCTGCATACTCTAACTCAAAGCTCTCCCAGGGAATCATCTCGGCTAGTTTGAACCAACGATTCTCGCCTGAGAGTTTGCCGCCGAAGGGCAAGTAGAAGTTCTCAAAGGAGAGTTGCCCTGGAGATGAACGACGATACATGGGAATTCATGTGCAAAGGTTTTGAGTATTTTGAACGATTTTCCTTGCATTTCTCAAGCACTTTCAATACTTGGACACACTATGAAGACTGGGGACTAGACTTTCGAAGCAAGCCCTAATTTAGGAATTAGTTTTGCCTTGGATACTGATAACTATACGTTCAAATTTGGTACGACTAATGCTGCTGTGGCAGAATTTGAAGCATTGCCAAAAAACAATGACTTAGATGCCTTAACAGGGTGTACATTTGCTGCTGCCCCATTGGCAAACACAACAACTTCAATCATTAAGCAGGCTGCTAATGGGACAACTCCTGCGCTTCCACCTGACTGCTAGTGGTTAGAGCTTGAATACAATATTGCTGACGAATTCTATCAATAGGCTGATCCAGCATTTCCCAAAATGGCCAGTCGGGGCTGAATAGATCCTGGCTCGCCTTTGTGCCTTGGACAAAAGCCTGCATCACTAAGTCAGGGATAAATTTATTATGACTGGGGTCTAGAATGCCCATTGTCGTGAAGTTTAAGCCCAAATGGAAATCGAGAATAACTTCTAGCAACAGTTCAAATCCAAACTGACTGCTACTCATTCCAGCTTCAAACCCGGCAACGGTAATTTCGCCGACCGGGCTGGTATCGATTCCAGACAAAATATGGATGAGATCGTGGGGAACTAGGATTTCGCTGAAGCTACCTTTTTCACCGGGGAGAGGGAAGTTGCCATCGCTATAGTAATCTAACAATGCTCTTCCCAAAGTGCCTGCGGGCAAGCTTTCCAAAGATCGATACTGCTTAGCCACCTGAGGATCACCCATATATTGCTGGATCGCGCTCAAAATACTTTTACCTTTCTGCATCCAACCCCCGGGTAGAAGTTCCGCAAAAGATCGGACTGTGTAGCCATAAAGTAAGCGTCGGAGTTGTCCTGCTTCTACTTGCTTAAGACTCTGCAATGTATGAGGACAAAGCTGCAAAGCTTCGGCAAATTGGTACACCAACTCAACGTCTGCTGGTTGCACCTCCATCGATAAATAAGGCATCAGAATCAGAAATTGGAGGGCCAGTTGTCGATGTTTATGGCCTTTTAGATCCTGAGCTAATGTTTCAGGACTAATGATGGGAAGCGCTTCGATCGACCCCTTAACGTGAAGTAGATGTTCTTGAGTCGCCTGGATCATGGCTCTAGATAATGGATGTAAGGATTGCTGACCTTGTAAGGTGGCCACTGTTTTCATCCCTGCCAGTAAGAGAGACCCTTGACAGTCATCCCAAGTCAGACCTTGAAAATAGGGCTGGTTCAGGTTGGGTGACCTAGCAAGGCTGTGGTCAAGGAGAGAGGGTGCAGGCGACAACATAAGAATGCCCCAATGAATGACGTATTTTTATTATGACCGACTGGTCGGTCATAAGTCAAGCCAATGTGTCGACTGATTTCGGTAAACTACGGTTGGTCTACCCATAAGAAATACATGAGTCCCAAAATTGTTAATCGGGAAGCGAAGCGTCAGGCCATCTTGGCGGCTGCCATCGCCGTCTTTGCCGAGAAAGGCTATCACTCCACCAAGATGGCTGATATTGCCCAGAAAGCAGAGATGGGAAAAGGCACGCTATATGAGTATTTCCGCACCAAGGAAGAACTCCCGAAAACAATCTTTAGTCTGATGATTCAGGACTTCGATCTGCAAATCTCGCAGGTTGAGCAAGCCCACCCTGATCCAGTACAGGCAATTCTGGCAGGCATTCGTCTTTGTTGTCAGGATTTGGATGAGTTTGCCCATATCACTCCCTTGGTATTTGAAATTTTGGGGAATAAGGAGTTGGATCGATCGATTGGGTTAAGCCAAGATTTTGAACAATGGCTGGAGAGTATAAATCGTTTCTTTGTTGCTCAAATCCAAGCAGGACAATTACATGGACAAATTATCCCGGATCTATCTGCCCCCATTTTTGCCCGCATGCTGGTCAGTACCTTAGATGGCATGGCGACCCATTACTGCATGTTTAACTTTCAACCAGAGTTTTTTGCAGCTCAAGTTAACGTTCTAGAAGATATG
>CALDHF010000275.1 GCA_937941595.1 uncultured Acaryochloris sp.
CCTCTGCCTTACTGAAATAAGGATCAGCGAGAGACTCTTTCGTCGAAGGCAACACGTTCGATTCTTTCGCAAAAGCCAACTGGTTCTCAGCATTGGTAATAAACAACGCAAATTTCACCGCGGCATCCGGCTTGTCCGTATCGCGAGGGATGACTAAATTCATCACAGCCACATTCTTTTTGCCCGTGGACCCTGTTAAAGGTGGGGCTGCTACAGAAACCTTAGCAATATCCGGTGCATTCGTTTTGACAATCTCTAAGGCCTGAGGGCTAGAAGACATCAGAGCCACATTCCCTGATTGGTAAAAATCAATTGCTCCTTTATGATCTTCTGTGAGCACCGCAGGGGGAATCAGCTTTTGCTGATATAAATCAACCCAATATTGGAATGCCGATTTCCCCTCAGGGGTATTAAACGCAGCTTTACCATCAGCATCCACTAACTCCACACCCATTTGGACAAAGGACTCCATCAATTCTCCTGACCCCGTGGGGTTAGTTGTCATGAAGAAGGCATATTTACCCGTTTTTTCTTTGATCTTCTGAGCGGCATCTGCTAGCTCAGCATAGGTTTTGGGAGGGGAGGTCACCCCGGCCTGATCAAAAATCGCTTTATTGTAGATGGCGACACGAGCGGTTAGATACCAAGGCACGCCAAAGGTTTTACCGTCTAGAGAACTGGCGTCCCAAATATTGCCCAGGTATCGATCTCGATCCGGTTGGGCAATAGCTTCATTCAAATCTAGCCAGCTCCCCTGTCCTGCCAATTGGAACGCAAAATCAGGATTGAGGTTAACCACATCCGGGGCGGTCTTGGCGGCAACGGCAGCCTGGATTTTGCTTTGCATCCCTTTCCAGGGAACATCCGTCCATTTAACCGTGACCCCTGGGTTCTCTTTCTCAAATTGGCTAATCAAGGGCTCAAAATATTTGCCAAACTTGTGCTTAGGAAGGTCCATGGTCCAGAAATCAAGAGTATTACCGTTCTGAGCTGGTGTACAGCTTATTAACCAGGTCAGTACTAATCCTAGAAGGGTAAATATCCCAAACCGTTGCCAAGTTTTGCGCTGAATCATGGGTTATGCGATCGCTATGCTAGAAGATATCGTGTAACAGTTTACGTTGATTCGAATCTTTTTCTAGTCCGTTTGTTCCTGAATACAACATTTCAACCGTACACCTGTGATAGATCCGTGAACCGACGCTCCTGTTTTCAGACCTGCCTAGCCTTGGCCCATCCATGGGAAACAGCGCTTCAAAGGACACCGTCCTGCGCTATGCTGGCTAGTACTGGGTAAACCGGATCTTTATTGATTTGATTTGCTGGTTATTCAAGCCCTCGCAGCGATAGGGGTATCGCTCCCTTAGCTAACAGAAAAATCGTCTTTAGCTCGGTTTTTCATGCTGTTGTCGACCCTCACTCTGGTGTCAGACCGTTGCCCCTAGCTTAAGCAAGATTCAGCAAACTGTTGGTGTGAGTAATTTAAACTCGTTGTTGCAGATTCTGTTGGCGGACTTACCAGATCTGCGCCCCCAGATGTACTTTAAATCGTCTCTCAATGCGCTGTGTCGGGCCATAGAAGACGTCGTTTTGGCTGGCGAGGAATCCCCGTTAGTTATTGCTAGTTTTCAACAAGAGCGTTTTTATCGCCAAGAGACCCGCCGCTATCAGCGCATTGCCCAGCAAACAGATCAGGTCTATGTCCTGGCTGCACCAGAACCCGAATCCAGTTTTGCGATCGCATCCGAGCTATATGAAACCATCCCCTTGAGAGCCGACGATGGCTTGGCCCAAGAGAAGCATCTGATTATTGTCGGCCAAGACTATACCGCCTGCTTAGTCTGTCGGGAGCAACAGAAAGTCCTCAGCTCTGTGGAACAATCTCAGCGATATGAAGGGATTTGGACCTTTGAACGCGACGTCTGCTTGCATGCGGCTAGCTTACTCCTGGACCACATTATTGACTACCGTCCAGAACTCACCGCCAAGGTCAAAGAAGCGAAAGACGTTTATTGTCTCGCCCCTGAATCGTCAACCCCGTCCCTGCCTGTGCTCCAATCCCGAGTGTTTGGTCAGCGTCTCGTGACCTACTTACAGGCCAGCCAATATAAATTATTGAAAGCCTATCGGGCCTTATCTGCAAAAGAGCGCAAAGAACGATTTGCCAACGCGATGACCGCTGCGATTCGCCGTTCCCTCGATCCCAAAGAAGTTTTAGCGGTTGCCGTTAATGAATTAGGGAAGGTTTTTGAGCACTGCCGCTGCATTCTGTACTGCTGCGATCAGACCAATGAAGAAGTAGAAATTGAGTATGAATTTGTGGCACCTGGACTACCCCCCTTACAAGGAAAACCCTGGCCCATCAGCTCCAACCCATTGTTGTCTGTCGCGTTGGCTCAAGAACGGGCCATCGCCATTTCTGACGTTTCCCAAGTTCAGCTCCTAGGGAAAGATCCTGAGTTTGCTGCCAAGTTAGAGGAATGGCAAATTCATTCTTGGCTGATTGCTCCCATTCGCCATCAAGGAGAGCTATTGGGCGTGCTTGAATTGCATCATGGGGGTCCCCTAGCTTATCAATGGCATGAAAATGATATTGCCTTAGTGGAAGCAATTTCCGCTCAAGCAGGTGTGGCCCTCACCCAAGCCCAAGCCTATTCCGATTCCGAATCTCTAAACCGTAACCTGGCGGCCCTAGAACAGACCCGAAGTAATTTAATTGCCATTGTTGGCCATGAACTGCGAACACCATTGTCGACCATTCAGGTTTGTTTAGAAAGCTTAGATAGCGAACCTGACATTTCTCCCGTTTTTCGCCAAGCCCTTCTTAGTACTGCCCTAGAAGACTTAGGGCGTCTACGGGACTTAATCCAAGATATTCTGATTCTCTCCCGTCTAGAAGGCGGGCAGATTTATAACCAAATTGAATCCATCGAGTTTCAGGAAACCTTAGAATTAGCCTTAAGTTCAATCCGATCCAGCGGTCATCATAGAGATCTACCGACTATCAGTGTGGATGTTGATCCGCAACTCCCCACTATTCAAGTAGATGCAGAAGGGCTAGAAGAAGTGCTGAATCGCATTTTAGAGAACGCCTGTAAATTCACAGGTGCGGATGGGAAAGTGACGATTCAAGCCTTAATCCCTCCAGAAGAGGCTTGCCTAGAAGTTATTGTCTCAGATACAGGACGAGGCATTGAGCCCAGCCAATTGGAAACCATCTTTGACTCGTTCTATCAAGAAGAAGATTTTTTAAGACGCAGCAAGGGAGGAACAGGCCTAGGACTTGCTATTTGTCGGCAGGTGATTCAAGGGATGCATGGCAAGATTTGGGCCGAATCGGCAGGACGCGATCAAGGTAGTGCCTTTCACTTCACTCTGCCGTTAGAAGCTTCTCATGAAGCGCCATTACCAACACCTACAACGCAAACAAATCGACGAAGTTAGTTCAAATCAAAGTGTCCAGACTGTTCTGGAATGAGCTAAAGGGGGTGGGAATAGCCCAAGGCATCTTTGACTTTCCCTAAAGTGTCAGATGCGATTGCATCTGCTTTGTCCTTTCCCTTTTGCAAGACAGCTGCCAACTCTTGTTTTTGAGTCATCCATTCTGTGTAGCGATCTTGAATGGGACGCAGGCCCTCAATCATCACCTCAATCAACAACGGCTTGAATTGTCCCCATCCCATGTCCGTACATTCTTTTGCAACAGCTGCTTTCGATTGTCCAGACATCAATTGATAGAGGGTGAGCAAGTTTTGGCATTCTGGTCGTTCTGGGTCATCAAAACTGAGTCCCCTCACCGGATCTGTTTTACAGCGTTTGATTTTATTGCGGATCTCGTCAGGCGTATCCAACAACGTAATCCGACTTTGTTCAGACGGATCAGATTTTGACATCTTGTTGGTGCCATCCGTCAGACTCATAATTCTGGCCCCTTCTTTCCGAATCAAAGGCTCAGGTAGCTTCAAAATAGGGTGTGTTTCACTGCCATATTGAAAATTTAAACGTGCTGCAATATCTCTAGTCAGTTCGAGATGCTGCTTTTGGTCTTCACCTACAGGCACTAAATCAGCCTGATATAAGAGAATATCTGCGGCTTGCAGAACCGGGTAATCCAGTAAACCGATACTGACGTTCTCTCCCTGCTTCAGGGCTTTTTCCTTGAACTGAATCATCCGTTCTAACCAATTGAGCGGGGTAATACAGTTAAAGAGCCAAGCTAGCTCTGCATGGGCTGAAATATGGGATTGGACAAAAATCGTTGTGTGCTCCAGATCTAAGCCACAGGCCAAATATAGTGCAGCGAGGGCATACGTTTGATCAGCGAGCTGCCCAGGGTCATGGGGCACCGTAATCGCATGGAGGTCGGCAATAAAAAAATAATTGTCATACTGATTTTGATCTTCGACCCAATTTCGAATGGCTCCTAAATAGTTACCTAGATGGAGAGTACCGGTGGGTTGGACCCCAGAGAGAACGCGTTGCTTACCCATGCTTGAATTTAAATTTGTTGAAGCAGTATGAAATCTGATCTGAACAGTTATATAGTGTGACACAGCATCACACTCCAAACGCAATCTTCGTGGCTCACAAAGGGCAACCCGTATATTCACGGATTTTGAGGTAAAGATATTTTTCTGAAGCCAAATTGAGATAATTTGCTGTTGTTAGAGAATTTATAATTCTAGAAACACGATCCGAGATAGTACGGAGAATTTATTAAGGGAATATCTCTAAAGTTCAGTAGTTCTGCGGTTTAGGCTATGAGCTGAATCCGGCTACAGTAGATTCATTGGGCTGTCATACCCCCCGCATAAGCCCAGCTAAAGTCCCCGAAATGGCAACTTGCACCGAAAGGGCAAGGCGCAAATTAGCAGACCTAAAATCCAAGCATTACGGGGTATGGATGCTGCTAGTGTCGAAGGGACTTTCCTTAATCCTCAGTCATGCCCTCTGCCAAACGTTTGGCAGAGGGCATGACTGTATAGACATTAAAGCTTTCTGAACTTTTCTAGTGAATGCTCTGCCCTACACTAAAATTTCCTGATAGAATAATCTTGGTGGGTATGCCAATTTCTCTGCAGTTGCGTTTTTGAGGTTGTCTGGCATAATGTAGCGGGTGCATTTAAATTTTAGCGAAAGTATCAGCATGCACGGTTTTTTCCGTAAACTTATGGTAGTTTCAACCATAGCTGTGCGGGAGAACATCAATAAGGATCGAATCATCAACTATGAAATTGTTAAAAACTTTTGGTTCATTAACTGCTTTATCACTGGTAGTTCTGTATAACTCCGTTAATGCCCCTCGTAGCTATGCCGCTCAGTTGGGGCTTGGAGATTCTCTGGAAAAGGGAACGCCCCTCACAACGGATACTGCGTCTAGCGACGTTTGCGCAGAAGAAGCGCCTGTTATCTCCCCAGAAGCGCTGCAGTCACCCAGCCCCTTGAGCCAGCTAGGTCCCGATTTAGTGGCCAATGCAGCCGCTACTGACGTATCGCGCCCCTCTCAATTCTTAGTCGCCCAAGGGTTTGAAGAGTGTGGAATTGGTGGTGTTGCACCAGAAGGTGGACTTCCTGCTGCCGCTGCTGGCTTCCCGCTTGCCGCTGCTTTAATTCCTGCTGGCGCTGCTGCTGCTGCTGCTTTGCCCCTGGCCTTAAGTGGCGGTGATGATCCTGCAACTACTCCTGCCGCAGTGCCCAATGTGCCTGAGCCTGCGGAAACAGCGACCGCAAGTCTGTTTGCTTGCCTAGGCATTGCTGGCGTCATGGCTCGGCGCAAAATGAACCGTCCTAAGTAATCTCGGATAGACACTTACTTGAATTCAAGTAAGTGTCTATCTGTTCAGCCCTCAACGATATAGCCGAGGTTTAGGTTATACCCACGCTTCATACAGTAGTTCTATTCGATCCTTAAATGTCTTGAGAGAGTTTTGGTCTCTCAAGACATTTTTTCTGTTTATGAGGCAGCTTCTCGGATTAAACCGATACGCCTGTGGTTGTTTTTGGATTTAGAATGTTGGGATTATCATCCAGCTGATATTGTTCAGCTGAGCTTCGATCTGTCCTTGAGGATTGATCATCACCAGCAATTTCAAACCCAGCATCTTGGATCAGTTGGTAAACTTGATCGACACTATGGCCTCTTGTGGCTAAATATCCTTCTACAAACAAAGAATTTGCTGGATAGAGAGCTAAAGTTTGCAGACCCCGCAAATGTCCCTCCCGTCCGCCACCCAGTCTAATTTCAGCCTTGGGATTCACAAACCGAAACAGGCAAAGAATGCGTAAACAGCGTTGCGGTGTGAGCTGGTTGTAGTCGTAGATTGGGTTGCCAGCAATGGGAATTAAAAAGTTAATCGGAATAGAAGGCACTTGATATTCTTGAAGTTTGTAGGCAACTTCGACAATGTCTTGATCCGTTTCTCCCATGCCGACAATCATGCCGCTACAGAGATCTAATCCAGCAGAGCGTGCTGCTGTTAAGGTGTTCACCCGATCTTGAAAGGTGTGGGTGGTGACAATGTCAGCGGTATGAGATTCACTGGTATTGAGATTATGGTTGAGGCGATCGAGTCCGGCTTCTTTGAGGATTTGGGCTTTTTCAGTGTCCATTAATCCTGCTGATAGACAGGTCTGAATACCAACTTCGGTCTTGATGCGTCGAATGATATGGGCTAACTCTTGGGTTCGGGTTGCTGTTGGCCCCCGACCACTGGACACCATGCAGTAACGGTAGACGCCCTTCGCTTTGGCCTCATGGGCTTCCTGAATAATGTCCTCTTCGCTTTTAAGAGGGTATTTTTTAATAGGGGCATCTGAGATTTTGGATTGCGCACAATATCCACAATCTTCTGGGCAGAGGCCGTTTTGAATGTCATTGATGCGATGCAGCATGACCTGACGGCCAAAATAGGTCATACGCACGTCTCCTGCGGCTGTAGTCAGTCGCATCAGATCAATGTTGGGGTCAGATAATATCGCGAGTGCGTCAGCTTGGGGGAATATTTGGTCCGACAAAGCTATTTGGACCCATTGTTCGAAATCGCTGCCCATCCTTGACCTCTGACTTCCCTAGTAATGGCGTAACTTAGTCAGAATATCTTATTTGGGTATCAAGCCTGAGCCAAACGTTTCACAACATTAAGCACCATAAATGCGGCGACCGTCCCCAGGGAGCAACGTCAAGATGGAGGGATGAATTTTTTGACCGACGGAGACTTCAATGTCCCCACCCCAGTTTTCGATGGATAGGATCTTGTTGTCTGGTCCCAGATAGTCAAAATACTGGCAGCGCTCGGCATTGCGGTTGAGGGTGGACCCTGTTCGGGTCATCTTGGCTGTGCCTGCTCCTTTTTGCCGATAGGTTTCGTCAGCAAAGGTGATTTGGGGCGGCGGATTGGTGCCGACTTCTAAGGATGTGGTGACTTCTAATAGAGCCACTTCGACCACATCGTCTTCTTCGACAGACAGCCACTGACGACGCGCTCCATCTTGTAACAGATACTCTAGCCAGGAATAGCCTTGGTCGTCGTAGACCAATTTCCCTTCGACAACCCAGTCTGTCCCAAGATGTTGCACAATATCACCGACCTCTAGGGTGAAGACTGTCCGGTCGAGAGAGGGTAATGCTTGGGGCTGGGCCGAGAAGGGGAGAGATTTCCCGGATTGCTGTCTCGTGTAGAGCACAACACCTACAACGCCCAGAATAACGATGACTAGCCAAAGGTAACCCATAGTGTGCCTCTAGATTGCTTCTCAATAATAGGCCGACCAACGCGGATCGGCTTGGTATTGAACTATAACCGGATCAGTGAGCCGATTGATCTTGGCTTTACCGATAGAAATATCTGCAGGGAGCTGAAATAAATTGGATAGCAAGGCTGGAGTGAGAAACCGGGTGGGAACGGGTAGCTCTAGGGCTGAGGTCTGGAGTGAATTTGGGGTTGCCAGGACAAATCCCCAGGGGCCAAAGCTCGGAATGTTAACGGTATAAGGATAAACTTGTAAATTAGTGTCAGCCAAGGTTGTAGCGATACAATCCATGACCTTCGGGGCGAAGAAAGGACTGGATGCCTGGGT
Source organism: uncultured Acaryochloris sp. (assembly GCA_937941595.1). GTDB lineage: Bacteria > Cyanobacteriota > Cyanobacteriia > Thermosynechococcales > Thermosynechococcaceae > Acaryochloris. The sequence goes on from CALDHF010000275.1 coordinate 8,077, forward strand.
TACTAAGACTCCCTGAGGGGCTAACCGAGTCAATAGCCGCCGATAGAATCCTTGGGCATAGAGCTTCGCCAGGGCGGGACGATCGGGGTCGGGAAAATCGGCAATGATCACATCAAAAGTATTGGGCAGTTTGGGGGCTAAGGCAAAGGCATCTCCATAGATCACCTCTACCCGTGGATCATCTAGGGCGTGAGCATTGTTGGCAGCTAATACAGGATATTGGCGGGCTAATTTAACAACGGCAGGGTCTAGCTCGATGAGGACAATTTTTTCGACCTCTGGCCACTTGAGAATTTCCCGGAGGGCCATGCCATCCCCAGCCCCTAATATTAAAATCTGACGCCGATTAGGACTGGCACTCAGGGCAGGATGAACGAGGGCTTCGTGGTAACGGTATTCATCAACCGTGGAGAGCTGTAGATCGCCATCTAAGAAGAGGCGAACATCGTTGCCGGAGCGGGTGAGGACAATCCGCTGATAGGCGGATTGGATGCGGCTGACAATGGGGGCTTTGTAGAGGGTATTTTCTAAGCGATCGCTAAACGGTATCACAAAGGGGGTAAATACACATAAGCCAATGCCGAGCACCAATCCCCAATAGCTCCAAGACCGCATGCCGCGAAAGAGTCGCCCAAGGATAAACACCATAAACGCAGGCAAGGACCCAATAAGCACGGCGGTAGGGAATAACCCGAGCAGGGGCAGAAAAATAACGGGAAAGGCTAAGGATCCGACGAGTGCCCCCACATAATCTAGGGCCAAAACACCAGCGAGAGCAAACTTGACATCTCGATCTTGCTCAATAATCCGGGTTAGAATCGGAACTTCTAGACCGGACAGAATACCCAGAATAAGGGTCACTAAAAACAGCCCTAGCCAGATGGGGCCATCCGCCACGAAAACGACAAATAGAGCCAAGGGTAAGAAGGCTGTTAACGGAGCCACCAGCAGCTCAATTTGCAGAAAAATTCGTAATAGCTGGCGTTGATGGTTTTGAACCGCAATAAATTGACTGATGTAGGCTCCCAAACCCATTGCCGCCAGAAAACCGCCCACAGCAACGCCGTAAGCTAAAGCTGTATTACCCACCAAATAGCTGGCCAGCGTCCCTAGCAGGAGTTCGGCTGCTAGACCTACGCTAGACGAGATAGCGGCGGCGGCTAACAACCAGCGTTGTTGAGAGGAGGTTAATGGACTTGATCGAGCCTGCATCAATTCAGGAGACTGCGATTCTGATTCAGACTCTGGCGGCATCAAGGGCTTTATTTACCAACACCCAAACTACCCCCACGGAAGCCGCTGTAAGACCTTCGGGCCGGAGAAACCACCCAAATGCCCCCACGATATCGTCCGGACATAGTGGTCCCTCGCCGACGCCAGTGATTAGATTGGCGTTCTTGTCGCAACTGAAAGGCAGAACGCTGAGTATAGGCCGCAAAAATTGAAGTGGCGACAATGCCAATCGTGGCGGCTGCAAAAAGCTTAGTAAGCATATAAATCGTATTCCTTGATGCCTATCGTCATCCTAAATCAGAAAAACTAAGATGGTCCTGGTTTGTAAACGTAATTTTGGAAATCTTGAGCCTCGCGAGAGATTATGTAAACCCAATCTGAGCAACCTTAACCGACCCCAACGTTACGGCTCCTTGCTTCACAATCAGCCGTGTGGAATCGACTGGGGCATCAGGAGTGATTTCTACATAGAAGCCATAGGAACTGGGTTTGGCCAAGACTAGATAGAACGTGGCTTGGCCTCTGACAGTCGTGATATCGCCATCTTCATCTCGACTAAACTTGAGGGGCATCACTTCAGAGGCATTGAAAAGCTGATCGCCATTGCCATCTCTGATCATTAGCTGGCACTTCAAGGTACTAGGAGAGGTTTCATCGGACACAGACTTGACGATGACTTTAATCAGCGTATTTTCACCCCCGACGGTTACCCGCTCGCCTAAATCACTATCGCCAATACTTTTATCAATAACGGTGGCGCCTGCTGATTTGGAAAATAAGCAGGTTAAGCCAGCCATCAACAAACCACCCCAAAATCCTGGCCATAGATAGCGAGTATCTATAATCCCTTGGTTGACTTTGATGGTGAAGGTGACGGGTTCATCAATGTCTTGCTGACTGGTGGTGACATAATCTAGCACTTCCACCATGACAGTGACTTTCTCAGCTTTTTTAGTGCTGACATCCAGACCTGCATCCAGGTCGTCTTCTTTCCAAGTGCCTGTTTGACCTTCTTCTCGCCAAACGCCTGTCTCATGCCAAGCCTGTTTAAGACCCGCCGCTAACACTTTGTCTTGCTGATCTCGAATTTGGACTTCGTAGGTCAGCCACCGATTCGAGGGAATTCTAGCAGCGGCATCTACCCTTAAGGCACCAATGGCTTGAGGCTTGAGAGTAATAGGGGGCAACCGAGCAGGTTCTCCGTCTCGTGCCTGTAGGGTTTTGGATGCCAGCGGCTTCACAAAAAAGATGGAAGCTATGCCGGCCAAAATAACGATGCCGACGGATCCAAGGGCCATATAGACCCAGATATTCATGAATCGACGGGTTTGTTTATATTCGACTTGACTGGGCATTAGCGTTGATGGTGGGTGACAATAAGAAGCTTGGCACTGATTTTTGTAGTCAACAGTCCTGCCCGTCAGTATAACTTGGCTGAAACATGCAGCATCGTCTTAAATATTAGACGTCCAGACAGAAATGGGCCTGACAGCCATAAAATATGGTGTAGTCTACGCGATTCCCCAGGTCCCTTTCATCGCCAGGCTGAAAGAGTGACTCACCACAAGGAATAAAGGGTTTACTACCTAAGATTTTTATGAAGCAAACGACTATTGCTGCCATCGCAACCGCTATTGTGCCCCAGCAAGGCAGTATTGGGATCGTCCGCTTATCTGGTGCAGAGGCTTTGCCCATTGCTAGATGTCTCTTCCATGCCCCTGGCCACCAGTCTTGGGAAAGTCACCGGATTCTCTATGGCTATATCCAAGATTCTCAAACTCAGCAGGTGATTGATGAAGGGTTATTACTGCTGATGCTGGCCCCGCGTTCCTATACCCGCGAGGATGTCGTCGAGTTTCACTGTCATGGCGGCATGATGGCGGTGCAGCAAGTTTTGAATGCTTGTTTGGAAGCTGGGGCAGAACTAGCTCAGCCTGGAGAATTCACTCTCAGAGCTTTTCTCAACGGTCGTTTGGACCTGACCCAAGCGGAAGGGGTGGCCGACTTAGTCGGAGCGCGCTCACCCCAAGCGGCCCAAGCCGCCCTAGCTGGGGTCCAAGGGAAACTGGCTGATCCTATTCGGCAACTGCGCCAGCGCGGTTTGGATGCGTTGGCTGAGGTGGAAGCTCGAGTGGATTTTGCTGATGATTTGCCCCCCTTGGATGAACGGGCAATGCAAACGGAATTAGCGGCGATCGATCAATCCATCCAGCAGATCTTAGAGACTGCCAATCAGGGCGAGTTATTACGAAATGGCTTAAAAATAGCGATTATTGGTCGCCCCAACGTGGGCAAATCTAGTTTGTTGAATGCGTGGTGTCGATGCGATCGCGCCATCGTTACGGACCTGCCTGGCACCACCCGAGATGTGGTGGAGTCTCACCTTGTGGTTGGGGGTATCCCTATCCAGGTCTTGGATACAGCGGGTATTCGGGAAACAGAAGATCAGGTGGAGAAAATTGGCGTCACCCGATCTCAACAGGCGGCCCAAGGGGCTGATTTGGTTTTGCTGACGATTGATGCCTCAGCGGGGTGGACCGCAGCAGACCAGCACCTGTTCCAGGAATTTCAAGATCTGCCCATCATTTTAGTGGTTAACAAAGTCGATTTAACCCCCATGGATAGGGGGCAGTATCCCGCCGCTGTCTCCAAAGTGGTGCCGACGGTGGCGGCCCAGAACCAGGGAATTGCCGCCCTGGAAACGGCCATTCTGGAAACGGTGCATACTCAATCCCTACAGGCGGCCAATTTAGAATGGGCCATCAATCAACGTCAGGCGGATGCCTTAAGACGAGCTGCACAATCTCTAGGGCATCTTCAGGTTGCGATCGCAGATCAACTACCGTTAGATTTCTGGAGCATTGATTTGCGAGGGGCCATTCAAGCCCTGGGGGAAATCACTGGTGAAGACCTCACTGAATCCGTCTTAGATCGAATCTTTAGCCAATTTTGTATTGGTAAATAGAAAAGTTTAAGTAATCACTAATCCCGCGAAAACCAGGCTGTGCAACTGTTCTAAATCCAATGGAGGGTGGGCACACTAGACAAAGTGGTCTGGTATCTATCCAGACACTAAGGATGTCTTGCCTGGGGAAGTTAGCCCTTGTTTAAGTTACTTCGGTATTTTTCTGTTGCCAGTTTTGTGGCCTGTGGCGGAGCGACCCTCTTTCTATGGAATTTCCATAAAGAGTCCTCAACCGCGCAACTGCTCACAGCCAGCGAACAAAAGAATGTGGCCATGTCGCAAATTTTTGCGAATTCTATATGGCCAGAATACAAATCTTTTTTGATGTCGACTGATGCCCTCTCCCAGGAAGAGCTACAGCAGCATCCTCAAATCAAGAAAATTAATCAGACCGCCCTGCGCCATATTCAAGGCACTCCCATTGCCAAGCTGAAGATCTTTGATTTGAATGGACGAGTTGTGTTCTCGACCGACCGTAAACAAATTGGTCAGATCAAATCTAAATATGCTGGGTTTGTAGATGCTCGATCGGGCAAGACAACAACCAAGTTATCCCATCGCAGTAAGTTTCAAGGTTGGCAAGGGACCCTGCGGGAAAAAAAGCTAATTTCTAGCTATTTACCCCTACGAACCCAAGGTCCTGATGCTGAAATCGAAGGGGTTTTTGAACTTTATAGCGATGTCACCCCCCTAGTTCGGCAAATTGAAGATGCTCAACAGGAGGGGCTGATGAGCGTGATCGGTATATTCTTCATTTTGTATGGAGTCCTGTTTATCATTGTCCGCCATGCCAACACGATTTTGGTCAAGCAAGATCAGGTGCGTCGATGGGCTGAAACTGAGCTATCTAAGGAATCTGAGGCCTTGGAGCGTGCCAACGAGTCATTGGCACGCTCCAATAAAGAATTAGAGCAATTTGCCTATGTCGCCTCCCACGATCTGCAGGAGCCTTTGCGCAAAATTGAAGCCTTTGGCGATCGACTCAAAACCAAATGTAGTGATGATCTCAGCGAACGAGGCCAAGACTATGTTGATCGCATGCAAAATGCCGCAGGGCGGATGCGGCAATTGGTGCAAAATCTGCTGGCGTTCTCTCGCGTAACGACCAAATCGCAACCCTTTAAGTCGGTCGACTTAAAGGAAGTGGTGGACGGTATTTTGGACGATCTAGACATTCGCATTCAAGAAACAGGTGCCCAGATAGATGTAGCCTCTTTATCTGTGATTGATGCAGAACCCATGCAAATCCGGCAGCTGTTTCAAAATTTGATTAGCAACGCCCTCAAATTTTGTCAGCCCGATCAGCCCCTATGCATCACCATTGATGGCCAACCTCTCTCTGAGATCTCCGCAGACTCATCAGTAGAGTCAGCCGGAGTTTACCAAATTAGCATCGCTGATAACGGCATTGGCTTCGAGCAAAAATATACAGACCGAATTTTTAGAGTATTTCAACGTTTACACAGCCGCAATGAGTATGAAGGTACTGGAATTGGCTTAGCGGTCTGCGCCAAAATTGCTGAACATCATGGTGGCACCATTACAGCCAATAGTGCTCCCGGTCAGGGAGCAACATTTATTGTCACCCTGCCCATCACCCAAACCCCAATGGAGAGTCGATCATGACCACAGTCAATGCTGCCCCAATCACAATTTTGATGGCTGATGATGACGAAGATGATCGGATGCTCACGTCTGAGGCCCTAGAAGAAAGCCGATTAAGCAATGAAATTCGCTTCGTCAAGGATGGGGAAGAATTGATGGACTATCTGTTCCGTCGGGGTCAATATGTCGATCCCAGCACCTCACCTCGCCCCGGGCTGATCTTGCTCGATTTGAACATGCCTAAAAAAGATGGCCGCGAAGCCCTGCAAGAAATTAAGGCTAACCCGGAATTGCGTCGCATCCCCATCGTGGTCTTAACAACCTCCAATACCGATGCCGATATTTACCGCAGTTACGACCTGGGTGCGAATACTTACATTACAAAGCCAGTGACTTTTGACGCCCTAGTAGAAGTGATGCACACCCTGGGTCAGTACTGGTTTACCCTCGTGGCGCTACCACCGGAGACTTGTTGTGAGGCATCTTGATCAACTTCAGATCAAAATTTTACTAGTCGAAGATGATGAGGATGATTTCTTCTTATTTGAGGATCTCCTAGCTGACTTCCAGAGTATCCAGTTTGATCTGGACTGGGCTGACACCTATGAGAAAGGACTGCAAGCGGTTCAGCGTTGTCAACATGATATCTATGTGTTTGATTTTCGCTTGGGCAAACGCACGGGTCTGGATTTGTTAGAAGAGGTGGTTGCTCTTGGCTTTCGTCTACCCATTATTCTCTTGACGGGGCAGGAAGACCGGGAAACGGATTTGGCAGCTATGGCTGCTGGAGCTACGGATTATTTGGTCAAAGGTACCATTACGTCTGCTCTCTTGGAGCGCTCGATTCGCTATGCCATTAACCATACCCGCACGCTGGTTGCCCTACAGGAACGGGAAGAGCAATATGATTTGGTGGCTCAAGCCTGCAATGATGGCCTGTGGGATTGGAATGTACAAACCCACGAAGTCTATTATTCTCCCCGATGGGCGGCTATTATTGGTCATGGTGAACAGGCGTTGGGACGGTCAATTGAAGAATGGTTCGACCGCATCCATCCTGAAGATAATGAACGTTTTCGGGCTGATCTGAGGGAACATTGCCAACGAGAAACCACCGCCTTTGAATGTCAATACCGAATTCAGCATCAAGACCAGACCTATCGGTGGGTGAGTAGTCGAGGCATGGCAGTGTTTGGTCCTCAGGGGCAAGTGTTGCGGATTGCAGGGTCGCAAACGGATCTGACTCACCACATTGCCTTGTACGATTATTTGACGGGCTTGCCCAGCCGCGCTTTATTTCTGGACCAACTGCAACGCACCCTGAAGCGCACCCAACGCCAACGCAACTATCTGTTTGCCATTCTATTTCTAGATTGCGATCGCTTTAAGTTGATCAACGATAGTTTGGGCCATGCCATTGGCGATCGGCTTTTAGTCGAAGTGGCGAAACGCTTAACAGCAGCTTTGCGGCCTGGGGATGTGATTGCACGGTTGGGGGGAGATGAGTTTGCTATTCTATTGGAAAATATTCCAGAGCTGAGTTTGGCGGAGCAGGTGGCCAGTCGCTTGAATCGAGAGCTAGAACAAGCTTTTGAACTTGAAGGACATACTGTTTATATCTCTGCTAGTATTGGCATTGCCTTAAATTCTGACCCTTCTCAACAGCCCGAAGACTTACTGCGGGATGCCGATAATGCCATGTATCGGGCTAAAGCCTTGGGTAAATCCAGATATGTTGTGTTTGAGGATACGATGCGCGATCGCGTCCAAGCATTGCTCAAATTAGAAACTGATCTTCGGGCAGCTATTACCAACAAAGAGTTTCAACTTTACTATCAACCCATTGTTTCATTAGCAACTCAAGACATTGCCAGTCTAGAAGCCTTGATTCGCTGGCACCATCCCGAGCGTGGACTCATTCCCCCCAATGACTTTATTCCCATCGCCGAAGAAACGGGTTTGATTTTGAACATTGGCGAGTGGGTGTTGCAAGAGGCCTGTCGGCAGCTATGGGACTGGCAACAAACTCGACCCGATCTGCCACCGTTGAGCATTAGCGTCAATCTTTCCAGAAAGCAGTTTTCCCAACCCGGTTTAGGACAACAAATTCAATCCACCTTGTCTGAGGCGGGCATCCATGCCCGTCAACTCAAACTAGAGATTACAGAAACCACGATCATGGAAAATGAGACGATGGCGTCTGAACTCGTCAATCAGCTACGGGCTTTAGGATTACAACTACAAATCGATGATTTCGGCACAGGGTATTCCTCATTAAGTTTTCTGCATAGCTTCCCCCTCGATACCCTCAAAATCGATCGATCGTTTATTGAAGGGCTGGTCTCGGATTCTGAAAAATCTGAAATTGTGCGTACCATGATTACGTTGGCGCACAACTTAGGAATGACTGCCATTGCCGAAGGGGTCGAAACCCAAGAACAACTCCGCTGGCTGCAAACTCATCACTGTGACTGCGTGCAAGGCTATTTTCTCTCAAAACCTCTACCTGCCAACCAAATAGAAACATTACTAGCAACGCCCAATGGCATGTTTGCCAATCAACTGATGGCCACCCCAGCGTGACCCTTAGGCCTATCGCTATGGACTTTTCATTTTCCACGCAGCAAAAATATGCTGATCGGCTGTAATGGCAATATCCAGGCATTCACCATATGCAAATATGCAGTTGCTGCAAAGCAAAGATGATCAAAATCATGACTGCCAGCAGTCTTAGTGCTACCCAACCCTCAACTATTAGGGATTTTTGAGTTTTACCCATCCTGAGGTTCTAGCGCTGCTAACATAATCGGGTGTTGGCTTCTCTGGCCGGACCATCGATCACGTCTCCATACTGGAATTTCTACGCTAACCCATGGCCAAACCTGCTGTAATTTTTCTAGATGCTGTTGGCACCCTATTTGGCGTGCGGGGAACTGTCGGTGAGATTTACAGTCGATTTGCCCAACAAGCTGGGGTTACAGCTGACCCTCAGCGATTAAACCAAGCGTTTATCCATAGCTTTTTGGCCGCACCTAAAGCGGCTTTCCCGGGAGTCGATCCTCAAGATCGATCCCAATATGAGTTGCAGTGGTGGCAGGCTGTTGCACAGCAGGCTTTTGCGGACGTGGGGGCATTGGCCGCGTTTACGGATTTTGATGCCTTCTTCCGCCTCTTGTTTGATCACTTTGCGACCCCAAAGCCTTGGTTTGTCTATCCTGAAGTTCCCCAAGTTCTGGAGCAATGGCGACAGCAGGGGATTCCCTTGGGGGTAATTTCTAATTTTGATAGTCGTCTACATGCTGTTTTGCAGGCATTAAATCTTAGCGATTACTTTGACTCTGTCACCATCTCTACAGAAGTGGGGGCGGCAAAGCCTCACCCCCAGATCTTTGCAGCAGCCATAGCTAAACATCAGGTCATGGCCCACAGTGCATGGCATATTGGCGATAGCTGGCAAGAGGATTACGAAGGAGCGCAGCAAGCTGGATTAACAGGCATTTGGTTGCATCGTCAGGGGCCCCAATTAACCGACACTTCTCGGACAGACACCCGTGATCGCTATGCTCTCAATTCTGAAAAGACCCTAGAGGTTGCCAATTTATCAGAGATTCTGATGTAACGCCCAAAGTGCTGCTGTGACGCCCACAGTCATGTCTGAGGTTTGAGGCGAGTCAGCCCCCAACCTTATGGAAACACATCCCCATATTTTCTCTATCTCTTAGGACATTTAGGGTCTTTTCTCAGAGAGGGGAATATAGATTACATCACGAGTGGTTGAGGAACTGATATCCTAGCGAGGATATTGACCTGAATTAAGAGAAAATTCCTCTAGGGTCGAAGTCTTACTGCTATTTGAGGAACAAACGATGTCCTTTTCCCGCCATCATCAAACCAATCACTCGCCTCAGCTACTGCCACGGGTACTGGTCACATTGGTGGCAGCATCGGGACTACTATATAGCTGTAGTGGCAGTGAACCCACTACGCGAGTCGTTCAACCCAGTTCGTCATCTGGTCAGGCTCCCAGTGTGTCATCAAGTCAAGCCCCCATTCAACAATCACCCCCCTCTACTGCTTCGGCACCCGCTAAGTCCCAGCCCTCCCAGAATCCTGCTGGTTTGTCATCCGGAAAACCATCCCCCTCATCCCCTGCTTCGACGCCAACCAACCCCCAGGACCCTTTACTGACAAAAGAGTCTGCATCTAATCCCAATGGGCTTCTGAATGGGAATCCCCAGCAGAACTCAGCGAATCAAGTGACTTTGCCCCCGGATTTGGCAAAACCAACCTCCCCCGTTAGTCCAGAGAAACCAGCTCAGGTAACGAGTGCGAGTGCTGCTCCATCCTCTCAAATTCCTGCTCCACCTGCACCCTCCTCTTCAGGACCTTCTATTTCATCAACGCCTAGTATTGCGAGTCCTGACAGTCAGCCAGAGCTAACGTCCGATTTGACGGAAGAAGCGCAGCAAATTAACCAACCCGCAAATCCTAGTCTCGTGCAGGCACCGTCCTCGCCATCTCAAGCCTCACAACCCGCGTCTGCTTCTAGGAACAATCGTTCTAAGGGATTGACGTCTTTAGATGATCAATCTACCTCAAGCTCATCCAATTCCTCAGGACTTCGTCAACCTGAGTATACTTACGATTCCTCCACAGGTATCTATACAACAGAGTCTACTGATTGATAGATC
>CALDHF010000276.1 GCA_937941595.1 uncultured Acaryochloris sp.
TATTTTGGAGGGCATTACCCGCGATAGTGTCTTGCAATTGGCGCAGGACTTGGGCATTCCTGTCGTCGAACGTCCGGTAGACAAATCCGAATTACTGATTGCTGACGAAGTCTTTTTAAGCGGAACCGCAGCCAAAATCACACCGGTCAAACGCATCGAGAATTACACAACGCCTAGCGATCGACCGATTACTGAAAAGCTCCGGGATAAACTTACCGCCATTACCGAAAATCGCGACTCCCAATATCAGCAATGGGTCTTCCCCATTCCTCTCAATTAGTCTACCAACCGTAATAAACAGGTTGAAATAGTCCATCCTGACATTACACCTATTAATTTTAGGTGCATAAACAATGAGCCCCTATGAGCAAATCGTTCCTACTCATAAGTGGCAAGGGTGTACGTTAAATGATCGATTGCCTGAATCCAGCCTGTCATCAGGCTAATCCTGAATCTGCAACGGTGTGTCAGCACTGTCAAACAGCGTTACGGTTACGCGATCGCTACCGTCCCACTCACCTCCTCGGTCAAGGCGGATTTGGCCGCACTTTTCTCGCTGTTGATGAAGGCCAAGCCAATCACCCCGCCTGCGTCATCAAACAGGTCTGGCCCTCTCAATTCCCGGATCCAGACAAGATCATCGAGTTATTTCACCAAGAAGCTCAACTGTTAAAAGAACTCGGCCATCATTCTCAAATCCCACAGCTTCTAGCCTCTTTCGAGCAGGATAACAAGCTTTATTTAATCCAATAATATATCGAAGGCCAGAACTTGGCTGAAGTAGAACGATTGAGTCCGCCACAAGTTCAGCAGTTACTCGCTGAAGTCTTGCCAGTCTTGAGCTTTATTCATCAGCATCAGTTGCTCCATCGTGATATCAAGCCCACCAATATCATTCGGTAGTGCACTAGCGAAGTTGCACCTCATATCGTCATTACAAACTATTGCGAGAGCTTAAAACCCAGTCAAAAGCCACCCCCAAAAGCTCATCTACCTCAACAGCAACCCCATACCTACAAAGACTGGCCTTGTCCAGAGGGCTATACCTTTGCCTTCACCGCCTTAGAAGTCATCGGCAAATTAGCAGCAACCCACAGCCCTGACATACTTTTTCAGTTACCTCCATCCGATTAACGATCTATGTCCATCCATTGATGACGCATTCACAGTAGATTACTTCCAGGCAAAAGCCAGTCCAGAATAGCTTCTGGGAACAATAAGGGTTGGAGAAATAAGACTAATTCGAAACATTGAGCGTTATTGATAGCGTTTTTCGCTCCAATTAATCTGATTCTTGCTTCATATTCAACACCAATACACCTCACCTAATTCTTATGCAAGCCTCTTTACGCATGGATCGCCAATTCTGGATGCAATGGATTCTATGCAATTGCTTGGCATATGGCCTAGGTATAGGCATACCGATTATGCTCGCTGAGGTGCAATCTACACCCAATTACGCCAGCCATATTGGCTATGCCGTGATGTTCATGGGGTTATGGGTTGGAGTACCACAATGGCTGGTGCTACGTCAGAAGTTTGCTATATCCGCACAGTGGATTTGGTTTAGCTTTGCAGGATATATTTTCTCTGCTCTCGTTCTTTTGTGGGTCACACGCCTATTGCCATCCTCTGATGCCGCCCTGAGGCTTTTCCTTTTTCCATTAATCATCAGCCTTAGCCAATGGCATGTTCTCCGACAAAGATTTCAGCCTGCATGGAGTTGGATACCCGCAAACTTCATTGCTCTACTTTTTGGAGGAGGTCTAGGAATTTTGCTCGGGGGTTATCTTCATATTTGGCGGAATACTACGTTTGGCTTATCTGCTCTAGTAGGTGGTTTGACTTGCGGTCTCGTCTATAGCCTTATTACAGCTGTTGATCTTCGCCATATCACTCAGCAAAAATACACTTCTCCAAAAACATCAGAGCCAGCATCCAAATATGACAATCCGCCAAATCACAAAACATGGGTCGACTCTGTCATTATCTCCTTACCGCTGCTAGTCATTATGGGCGGGTGGTGGTGGTTATTACCGCCTGTACCTTCAACTGAACTCCCTTCCATTGTTAAACTATTCATTTTTCTAGGAATTTTCTATCTCTACCAATATTTCGCAATCTTCATCCATGAACTGGGCCATTACTTATTTGCATGGGCAAATGGTTCTAAACTCTACCGTTTCGCCATTGGACGGTTGATCCTTATTCAGACAGATCAGGGCCTAAAATTACGTCGATGCCGTCGACAGCTTGCAGGAGGTTTTGCTGAGCCTATCCCGACATCACTACATCGCTTAGACAGGCAACTCTTTCTCCTGATTATGGGTGGACCTACTGCCTCATTCTTATTATTTTGTTTCGGCACTCTTCCCTTTCTATCACCTAATTTAATCCGTAACTCTCCTATCGTTTGGTGTTTGACCTTTCTATCTGCCATCAGCTTGCACATGGCTATTTTCAATACCATCCCCATTAAAATCGGTTACTTTTCAACCGATGGTCGTCGGATGCTCGACTTGGCAAAAAAAAATATTCCTGGTCAACGGTTCTTGGCTGAATATCAATTCAACGCTTATCTGCGCCAAGGTATCCGCCCAAAAGATATCGATCCA